>JBAZLT010000080.1:0-6990 GCA_041650115.1 Dehalococcoidia bacterium
GCCGTATCCAGCCAGACCGGCCCCTTGACCGCGCGGGCCAGGGCTTCCTGTATCACCTTTTCGGCGCCGTCCTTGTCGATATCTTTAAATGAGGGGATATTTCCCACAGGACGTTTGAGCCGCTCGCTGTATTCGTACGATTTAGACAGCGCATGCGCGGTAGACTCGGGGAAGACAGTGGTGGCGACGTAGCCCTCCTCTTTGGAGCCCACCACCAGTCGTGATTCAAGCCCGAGGAAGTTGGCCAGCACCGGTATACCTTTTGCGCGGAAAGCCGGCGCCATCTCGCGTATCACGCCGCGCATCAGCTCGATCATGAATTCCATGGGTGGGATATAGATGATGATAAGAGCGTCTATGTCCTCCTGAAGTATCACGTTGAGCGCCTGGCGGTACTGGTCGGGGGATACGGCGGCCGTTGTATCGATGGGATTCATATAGCTGGACTTGGGCGGCAGGAATGATTTAAGAGCGTCTCTGGCCTTTTGCGGAAGGACAGGCAGTTGAAAGCCGTAGGAGGCCAGGGCGTCGGCCGCCATTATGCCGGCGCCTCCGCCGTTGGTCAGAATAACAACCCTGTTGCCTTTAGGCACGGGCTGATTCGAAAGCAGCAGAGCGGTATCGAACAGCTCTTCCAGAGTATTGCAGCGGAGCATGCCGGTCTGTTTGATCAGCGCGGTGGTGGCGGTATCATCGGATGCCAGCGCGCCCGTGTGCGACGCGGCCGCGCGCGCTCCCACCGCCGAGCGCCCGCTTTTTACTATCACGACGGGTTTCTTGAGGGTGGTCTCACGCGCAATACGGGCGAATTTACGGGGGTTACCGAATGATTCCAGATAGAGAAGTATCAGGTTGGTATCGGGGTCCTCGGCCCAGTACTGAAGCAGCTCGTTGCCGGTCACGTCCGCACCGTTGCCGATGCTGACGAAATTTGAGAGGCCGAGGTTGATCTGGATGGCATAGCTGATGATGGCGCCGCCCAGCGCGCCGCTCTGGCTACCGAAGGCGGTCCTGCCGTGCAGCGGGTAGATCGGGGCAAAACTGGCGTTCATATTGACGTTGGGATTGGTGTTCTGAATGCCCAGGCAGTTGGGGCCGATGATGCGCATGCCGTATGCGCCGGCCGTCTTCAGCAGCTTCTTCTCTCGCTCTATTCCTTCCCCGCCCATCTCGGAAAATCCGGCAGTGATGATAACCAGGCTTTTCACTCCCTTCCTGCCGCATTCTTCGATTAACGGCTGTATCCTCTCCGCAGCCACGGCTATAATGGCCATATCCACCTGACCGGGGATATCGAGAACGGACGGGTAGGCCTTGATCGATGATACGACCTCATCCCTGGGATTGACCGGGTAGATAATGCCGTTGTATTCGTTCTTGATAAGGTCTTTAACCAGCGCGTTGCCGATACCCGGCTTATTGGACGCGCCGAGGACTGCGATGGATTTGGGGAACATGAATTTGCGTATGGAGGCGATGGAGGCGACTCTTTCGCGCTCCGCCGACTTCTGCTCCTGCTGCGGGGTAGGCGCTATGCTGTAGATACCCCTCCAGCCGTGCGATTCAGTAATTTTATCGAGCTGATTGAAGCCGCTGTCTTGCAGAACGTCGATCATATCGGTGTTTTCCGGCAGCACCTCGGCCTCGAAGATGGCTATACCGTGCTCGCGGGCGCCCACTGCCAGCAGCTCCAGCAGATGGGTCCCGATACCTTTGCGCTGGTGCGGGTCCTCTACGATGAAGGCGATCTCAGCCCTGTCGGGCTGGGGCAGCCTCCAGTAACGCCCGACGCTTATAATGCTCTCTTCCGGACCTTCTCCCAGTATCCCCACCACGGCAAAGGTATTTTCATAATCAATCAACGTATACTGGTGCGCTTCCTCACGGGAAAGGTTGGTGAGCACGTGGTGATAGCGCAGATAGATGGTGCGCCCGCTCAGGCGCAGGAAGAAGGACATCAGCCTGTCTTCATCGTCCGGCAGTATTGGCCGCAGATGCAGGACCGATCCGTCTTTGAGTGCAACTGTCCTGTAAAATCTGTCAAGCTGGAGGGTGTCTGTACTTTGTGTCATTGTAATCCTCCCGCAAAATAATGCTCAAAACACATAAAGATATTAGCATAATGAAGCGCCATGAGGGGAAAAACCGCTGAAGAATAAAGAACCAGGGACAGGCCCGTGGACCTGTCCCTGGTAATGGCGTTGCTTAGCTGCGGCAGTCTAAAGCTTGGCCTGAAGGCCCCTGATATTTTCCTCGGCCTCGGCTACGATACGCTCGATCAACTCTTTGCAGGTGGGCAGGTCGCGGACGCGGCCTACAACCTGGCCGAACGGCACCACGCCGTTCTCGAGGTCGCCCTCGTCAAGTATCTTGCCCAGCGCGTCGATGCCGATGGCCTGCTGCGCCAGTTGCTGCACGCTCCTCTTCTGCAGGCTTCCGATAAGCAGCTTCCAGACCGGTGTATCCACCTGTTTTCGCATGGCCCAGCCGGCCTTTAATGCATCCATATAGGATGTCTTGGCGTTGGCCATCTCGAGGGCTTTCTTATTGGCGTACCAGCGCCCGGGCAGGCCGTCGATACCGTCCGAGCGGAAGGTCTCTTCCATCTGGCATTTCAGCGCAGTCTGCTTGATATTGGGATGCACTTCGCATTCCTGGGTTACCACGAAACGAGTGCCCATGGCGATGGCATCGGCGCCCAGCGCCAGCGCTGCGGCCAGTCCCCGCCCATCGCAGTATCCGCCGGCCGAGATGATGGGTATCTTTACCTGGCTGGCAATTTGCGGAAGCAGTACCAGTCCCCCCACTTCGCTGCCGTGCGCCGCGGCCTCATTGCCGGTGACGATAATGCCGTCGGCGCCCTGCTCGGCCGCCTTGACGGCATGGCGTTCTGTAGCTACGGTTGATATGACCTTGCCGCCGTAGGTGTGCGCCTGTTTTATGATCCAATCGCCCTTGCCCAGGGCGAAGTTGATAATAGGCGCCTTCTCAGCCAGCGCCACCTCGGCATTCTCTTTCCCGTTGGGGAATATAAGGGTGACATTTATGGCGAAAGGTTTGTCCGTCAGCGTCTTGATCTCCTGGATAATCCCCTTGAGCTGGTCGGGAGAGTTTGCCACGCTGTTGAAAATACCCAGCCCTCCCGCGTTGCTGACCGCTGCGACGAGTTTGGGCAGACTGACAAAGGCCATTCCCGATAGCACAACCGGATGTTTTATTCCAAAGAGCTCTGTAATTCTGGTTTTCACGAGTTCAAACCTCCATTATTAATCCTGTCAAGCGGTAATAATCTCAAAATTGGCCGACGTTGTCAAAATGATTGACTGGTTAGTCAACTTTACCTTAAGCTGATCCGTGTGTTATAATCGCAAAAAATTTACACAGGTTGACAGAGGAGAAGATAGATGAAAACCAGAATGACCGAGCTATTCGGCATCAAGCACCCGATTATGTGTGGAGGCATGATGTGGCTGTGCAAACCCGATCTGTGCGCTGCCATCAGCAATGCCGGCGGCCTGGGCAATATCACTGCCGCCAATTACAAGGATGGCAAGGAGATGCGCCAGGCTATCAGGGAAGTCAGGGGAAAAACGGACAAGCCGTTTTCCGTGAACCTGTCTCTGCTGCCGTCTTTTCGCATAACCAAGGAGATGTACCAGGACTGGTTCGACGCCTGTGTAGCCGAGAAGGTGCCCGCATTCGAGATTTCGGGCACGCCGGTGGACAAGTTCTTCGGGCCGGACGCCGTCAAGCGCGCGCATGATGCGGGATGCAAATTCATTCACAAGCTCGGGTCCGTCAGGCACGCCGTCCATGCCGAGCATGCCGGGTATGACGCTGTCATAGCGGCGGGTGTGGAGGAGGGCGGACATCCCCTGATGGACGATGTAACCACCATGGTGCTAACGCCGCGCATGGCTGAAACCGTTAAAATCCCGGTCATAACCACCGGCGGCATCGCCGACGGCAGGACACTGGCTGCTGCCATCGTGCTGGGCGCTGAAGGCGTAATGATGGCCTCCAGGTTCATGGCGACTAAAGAGTGCCTCATGAATGAAAAGGTCAAGCAGGAGCTGGTCAAGCGCCACGAGTTCGAGACCATGCTCTACGGCAAGACCATTGGATTCCAGGGACGCGCCATGAAAAATGATATACTCAAACAGATACAGGACATGGAAGCCAAGCATGCCACGCTTAACGAACTGGCGCCTTTCCTGTCCGGCCTGCGCCAGACTGCTATCTGGGAAGAGGGAGACATCGAGGCCGGGCTAATGCCGGTTGGACAGTCCATCGGCCTCATCCACGATGTAGTCACCTGCAAGGAGCTGCTGGACCGCATGGTCAAAGATGCGGAGGCATTGCTCAAGGGCTCGCGTCTGAAATAAGGCTGCACCTGAACGCGAAAATAAAAGGGGAAGCGATATCGCTTCCCCTTTTTAATTAGCTGATTTGCTGCTTAGGACAGCATGGAATAGCTCTTCTTGATGGTCGCTTCGGCTTCCCCCATGATCCTGTCCACAAGCTCGGCCACCGTGGGTACGTCGTTGCAGGCGCCCAGTATCTGTCCCGCGAAGTAGATGCCCTCTTTGGTGTTGCCGTCGTAGATGGCCATGGTGTGGCGGCGGTAGCCGGCAGCCTGGCGCGCCTGTACCCACAGGGGATGCTCATCGTCCGTTCCCATCATGGCGAAGCTCATGCCGATGAACTTGGGCCAACTGAGGTTGAACAGCTGCTTCGTCTCGTAGGCGCCCCTGAAGGCTTCCGCCAGCGGAAATCCGCCCTTTGCGATACGCTCGGTGACGGGGGTCTTGAGGGCGCGGCCGCGCATGCCGTCAAACTTGGTGCTCACGATCGTGTCGTTCTCATTGGCCTTGAGGCAGAGCTGCTTGAAGTTCTCGTGCACCATGCTCTCCTTGGTCAGGGCGAAGCGGGTTCCCATTGAGATGCCACTGGCGCCCAGCGACAGCGCTGCAGCCAGCCCCCTGCCGTCGCCATATCCGCCGGCCGATATGATGGGTATTTTAACCTTGCCGGCGACGATGGGAAGCATGACCAGCGTAGAGGCCTCTTCACCGTGCGCGGCAGCCTCGGCGCCGGTGACGATGATGGCGTCGCATCCCAGCTCGGCGGCCTTGATAGCGTGTTTGACGAAGGCGGTGGTGCCGATCACCTTGCCTCCGTATTTATGCACGTCGTCGATAAACCAGGGCTTGCCCAGAGTATAGTTGATAACGGGGACCTTCTCCTCGATGGCCACCTGGATGGTGTCGCGCGCCACTTGCCCCAGGATCAGCAGCTCGTTAATGCCGAAGGGCCGGTCGGTCAGCTTCCTGATTTCCTGGATGTTCTTTCTCGTCTCCTCGGGCGTGCACCTGGCCGTGGCGAATATCCCCAGCCCGCCTGCGTTACAGACCGCGGCAACCAGTTCCGGAGTGGTGACCCAGTTCATACCCGCCAGCATGATGGGGTGTTTGCATCCGAACAGCTCGGTCATGCGGGTTTTTATCATCTTTCGCTCCTTATGAAATTAGTCGCAGGCATCGTAAATAAGATCGTATGTGTATAATACAATGACGAACGAATTGAATTTGTCGGACACCTGCCGGGGTGTTATTATATAGCATGATGCTTTGAATCTCAAGGCATTTTTTGCTTTATGGCGCGGACTGTTTCAAGTTAAACCATTGTGAGGGCCGACAATATGAACAAAGACATTATCAGGGACCTGGATCCCCTCTTCAACCCGGCCTCGGTCGCGCACATCGGAGCCACCAATAACCGCAACAAGTGGGGTTTCTCCACCATAACCAGCCTTATTCAGAGCTTCAAGGGGCCCATCTATCCGGTCAATACCAGGGAGAAGGAGATACAGGGGCTGACGGTTTATCCGAAAGTGACCGATATTCCGGGACCCGTCGACCTGGCCGTCTTCACCATTCCGTCCGAACACGTGGCCGGGGTGATGCAGGACTGCGTGAGCAAGGGGGTAAAATCGGCGGTCATCATATCGGCGGGATTTGCCGAGATTGGTCCTGAGGGCAAGAAACTCCAGGATGAGGTGCTGGCCATAGCCCGCAGCGGCAATATAAGGTTCATCGGCCCAAATTGTATGGGTTACTGGAGCTCATCATCTTCCCTGGCGGCCTTCATGATGCCCCTGCTGGTCAGGGATGGGCAGCTGGCTTTCGTATCGCAGGGAGGCAACGTCGGCGCTGCGGTGGTTGTGGCGGGACATGAAAGGGGCGTAGGCTTCACGCATTACGTGAGCTGCGGATGCGCGGCGGACATACAAATCGAGGATTATATCGATTATTTCGGAAAGGACCCGCGGGTCAAGGCGATCATGACCTATATAGAAGGCCTTAATGACGGCGCGAGGTTTATGGATATTGTCTCCAGGGTTACGCTCACCAAGCCTGTTATCGTATTGAAACCGGGAAAATCGGCAGCCGCCGCTGAAGCCATCAGGTCACATTCCGGAGCGTTGGCGGGCAGCGATGCCGTATACGATGCGGCTTTTAAGAAAATGGGCGCAATGCGCGTCGACAGCCCCGAGGAGATGCTCGATGTCGCCATCGGGTGCCTGACGCAGCCGTTGCCGCGGGGGCGCAACGTCGCCATCATAACTCCGGGCGGCAGCTACGGCGTGCTGTGCGCCGAGGCCTGCGAACAGGGCGGGCTGAACGTGGTCAAATTGCCCGACAAGACAATTGAAGAGCTCAACAAGATATTTCCTCCCAGGTGGAGCCACGGCAACCCGGTCGATCCCGCCGGCGACCGAAATTTCATCGCTTATCTGACGGCGCCCGCCAGGCTGCTGGAACTGGACACGGTCGACTCGCTCATATTCATGGGTTTCGGAGGCTTCACCCTTTTCGGCAACCTGCTGCTCCAGCAGCGCTCGAGCCAGGAGCAGAAAATGTCGGCGGAAGACCTGGCCAAAAGGGACAGCGCTCTGCAGGCCATCGTCCCCATCATCGAAGACATAAA
>JBAZLT010000081.1:0-6941 GCA_041650115.1 Dehalococcoidia bacterium
CACGACTCCTTAAGCGTCCTGATCGTCGAAAGGGATATGGGCGTCGAGGTCAAGCATGTTTACGGGTTAATGGGCAGCCGCGGCACCGGCACAGCCAGGATCATATTCAGGGACGTAAAGGTCCCGGAGGAGAACCTGCTGGGAAAGGAGAACAAGGGCTCGGAGGTCTTCTACCACATGATGGTGCCGGAAAGGATGGTGGGCTATATAAACGGCGCGCGCGCGCTGCTGGAGATCGCAGCCCGCTACGCCAATAAACGCAAGGCCTTCGGACAGACGATAAGAAATTACGAGGCCGTCAGCTTCAGGATTGCCGAGTGCATCACCAAGATAGACGCGGTCAATGCGCTGGCCTACGTGGTGGCTCGCACGGTCGACGACCAGGTCGGTACGGCCGGCTACCGCAGGCGCATGGTTTCTGAGCTGAAGAAGTTCGCAACCCAGTCGCAGTGGGAGATCGCCAACGAGACGATGCAGATACTGGGCGGGATCGGCTACACCAGGGTCTTCCCCATCGAAAGGGCGGTCAGGGAGGCCAGGCTGCTCCAGATATGGACGGGCACCAACGACATACAGAACCTGATCATCCAGCACGAGTTCTACAAGGAGCTGCTGGCAAAGACGTCGGACGAGCGGAATATAGAGGAGGACATCCACCTCAGCAGCGAGGAAGCGGCGGAGGAAAAGGTCTACGAGTAAATAAGCTGCTTGTTTTTAAACAGGGACTCTATTCTCCCCGGCCTGCTTTCTGAACTCTGGCTACAAGCTCCTTACCGATCCTGGCTTCTTCTTCAACATAGACCGGCCTTGTTGCATCGATGAACAGCTGCTTCTGTGCTGCCGTAAGAATGGTGACCTCTATTCCTGCCTGCTTTAGCTGTTTTAAAAGCAACTGATCGTCAGTCTGCGCCCGCTCGCGCATGGATAACATGGTCTCCCGGGCTGCCGACCTCAGGTTGTCCTGCAGGTGCTGAGGTAACCCATACCAGAATACTTTGTTGAACCCCAGAACCACCGTGTCCCAGCTACAATCCCATACAGTCAGGTACTTCTGGACCTTGTATATGTCGGAGTAGTAGATAATTGAGAGGGAGTTCTCCTGCCCGTCAAATTCCCCTCGCTGCAGCGCAGTATATACCTGGTCAAAGCTTGTTATCCTGGCGTCGGCCCCCAGTGCTTTCATTGTGTCCAGGTATAGTTTTACCTCCGGCACGCGAATTTTGAGGTACTGAATATCGTCAGGTTCAACGATAGGGCGCTTGCTGTTAGTCACCTGACGGAAGCCGTTTTCGCCGTATGCCAGGCCGACAACATTATATTGCTCCGTATCGCGTAGAAGCTCGCTGCCCACATCTCCGTCCACCACCCTGTAGGCAGCCTCCCGGCTGGTCATTATGTAGGGAAGGCTGAACACCTCGAACCGGGGGTCCAGATTAGCATAGATAAGAGGAGAATGGAGTGTAGCCTCAAGTTCCCCCGCCTGCAGTTTTTTCAGGGCAGCAAGGTTATCGCCACCCGATAGCGAAAGCTCCGGATAGACCTCCACCTTCACCTGACCGTTGGTCCTGGCGGCAGTCAGCTCGGCGAACTGAATTGCAGCCTTGCCATAGTTTGTCTGCCTGTCACCTACATGAGTCAAACGTACCACGATCGGAGAAGCCGATATATTAGTGGTGTGGCTGCAGTCCGACAGGCTGAGGGCCAGGACGGCTATAATTGCCGGCAAAACCCATAGTTTTTTATCCGGAATGCCTGAGCAAATTTTAAAAGTACTTTTTCCCATGCGGTCAGCTCTATTACGATTATTAACCGAAAGTATACAGCGTAGCTAATTTCACTACGAGTTTTTTTCGCTCGATTCAGGCCGCCTGTTGGTTAAACTTAAAGGTCTGCGAGCAGGGAATTTCGGCTGCCCGGTACGGGCCCCGACGGGAGAGACTACCAGTTATGAGGCTGACAGGTCTGAAAGGTCTCTATCTCCCTGAACAGGTTATCCCGCGTAATCTTTATCCCGTCCCTGGCGGACTTGTACGACGCCAGGGTCCAGGCCATGGTCAGGTATGAGTCCTCCGGCGTGGCGCCCCAGGCGCCGTCGACAGCATTTTTCAATGTATGCTCATTCCGAACTTTATCGATAAAGAATTTCATCTGCCGGTAAAACATTGTATTTTTCGTGCCGTAAGGCGACAGGGCGGAAGTATAAAGATTAAGGGGTATATTGGGCAGACGGTATATCCCGACCTTCATTCCGCGTTTCTGGTAGGCATGGCCGGCTTTGAAAGCGATCTTTCCCTTCTCTCCGTAGATATATCCACGCTCGAAACCATAAGGCCATCCCGTGCGTACGACGTTCTTGTCATACAGAAAGATCGCGCCGTTGGAAAGCCTGAAGGTGGCCACGGCTATATCCTCGAAAGGGCGTATATCGGGATAACACCTTTTGGTCTCGCATGAGACCTGCTCGATCTCCATTCCATAGAACCGTATGATATCGATATAGTGCGGCGCGTGATCGAAAAAATCGCCTCCCCCGGCCCTGACGTCGCTGTACCTCCAGAAACCGAACTGCCTGTCGACATCGAATCCGTGTTTCTTGAGTTTTTGAGCAACATTCCCCAGCCAGCCCTCACTGAGATTCGGAATGAAAAAGTACCAGAATATGCTGACCTGGAAGATCCTTCCCAGGACATTTTCCATCAGCAGTTCCCTGACTCTCTGGTGACCCGGCTCAAAGCGCTTGCAGTGGCCCATCAGGATATAGACGTTGTGTTTTTTGCCTGCCTCGACTATTGCACGGCCGTCTTCAAGGGTGGTCGCCATCGGTTTTTCACATAGTATGGGCAGGCCTTTTGCGGCGCTGTCCTCGACATGACGCGCGTGAACCCAGGGGGGTGACGAGATGACCACAGCATCCAGGTCTTCACGCTCGAGCATGGCACAGTGGTCTTCATAAACACCTTTTACCCTGTACTTTTTTGCGAAGAGCTCCCTGTTGTACGGGTCGGGATCGCTGATGGCGGCAACATAGGCCCTGCCGTCCGCCGTGATGGCCGGCCCATGGCCCACCCGGCAGATATTTCCCGCGCCGATCAGTCCTATCTTCGTTTTTTCGCTTTGTTTCATACCTCTTCCCCGGAGCTTTATTACTGGCTTTTTATGATTATATCTGCTTCAGCACGTTTTCCAGATAGGCTTTTGACTCCATTGCCCAGGCGTCGATATCGACCGGATGTCCGGTATGCACCTGTACGGTTAAATCGCCGGAATATCCGATTTCTTTGAGCGCTGAGAAGAAGGCCTTCCAGTTGACCGAGCCGCGCCCCGGCGGAAGGTGGACGTCGCCCTGCCCGACACCGTCGTTGTCGTTGCAGTGAACGTAGACAAGGTCCTTGCCGGCCTTGCGGACGGCATCGGAAAGGTTGGGATCGGTGATGTTCTGATCGGCTGTATCGATCATGACTTTGCAGTTGGGCGAATTGATTTCCCTCATCATCTGCAGCGCATCGTCCAGGGTAACCACCACGCGCGATTCGCACCAGGTGAGGGTATGAATTGCCATCATTATGCGTTTTTCTTCAGCGCGTTTGACGACTTCACGCATGCATTCACGGTTCCATTCCCATGCCTGCTCCCGCCGCGTCCCATGTATCATGTGCCCGGAGATCATGTTGACCATGGGGATTCCCATATCGGCCGCCATGTCGACGCAGTCGATATAATATTCCACGGACTTCTTCCTGATCGCCTCCACCGAATGGGAGAAGTTGAGGTGAAGCGCAAGTCCGCCTCCGTTGACCGAGAGCGCCACCGCTTCCAGGCCGGATTCCTTGACTACCTTCATCACCTGTTGACGGGCCTTTTTATCATATAAATCGGGGCCGAGATGAGGGCTGTAGGCCCAGAAGTCAACGACTTTGTATCCCATCCGGCCGATTCGCCTCACGGCCTCCTCCAGCGTTGTGTAGTCGAGATACCCCATCGTGCAAAAACCTAAACGCATCAGACTCTCCTTTTGTTTGATTTATTTATCGGTGATTCCCCTGATCGATTTCTTGATCAGGCAGTTGTCATCGCCTGTTGACCCTGCTCAGCATACTATGCCTTAACCGTCCGGTTGTCAACGCCCCCTGCGGCTGAAATTGACAATCCCTTCCAACGATGATTAAATACACAGAATTGGTTTTTTGCATACCGTCGCAGGCTTTCACTGACGCGCCTGTCTGCTAATCAAATACTTTATATCGGGGGCCACTAAATGCGATTTCGTCTCTGCCGCTTGATCCCGGCTGCCATACTGTCCATTTCACTCGTATCGATCTCAATTCTTCCGGTCATGGCTAAGTATTCCTCACAGATTCCGCGGACGGCAGGTGCTGTTTTACCCGCACTGGCAAATTCGGCCTGGCCTATGTTCCAGCATGACCCCCAGCACACGGGTTGCAGCCCCTATGTCGGACCTCAAACCGCCAACCTCAAATGGGTTTTCACCCTGGATGCCGGCCACACCAACAGCATCGCCACGGCCAGCGACGGCACGCTGTACGTCTGCGCGTGGAACGGGGGCCAGCGGCTGTATGCCGTCAATCCCGACGGCACAGAAAAATGGTCCAATCCGACATGGCATTCCATGAACAGCACACCGGCAGTCGGCAGCGACGGCACCATATACGTCGTACAGTCTGACGACCTGGCGGCATATTATCCCGACCATACTCACAAATGGTCTTATGCCGTGCCCGCCTTTATATTCTCCCATCCGGCCATAGGCCCGGACGGCACGATATATTTCACCGCCGACAATAAACTCTATGCCATCAGGGATAACGGGAGCTCGGCAGGCCATATTTGGATTCAGACAGTGCCGGATACGTTCACCGGATCATCTCCGGCCATAGCCACCAGCGGCCCCAACAGCGGCACCATTTACGTCGGCACATACGATAACAGCATCCTTTATGCCTTTACCGACGCGGGAGTTCAGAAATGGTCATATGATATAGGGTCTCACCTGTATGATACATCGCCGGCCATCGGCGCCGACGGGACGATTTACATTAACACCGGCAATGGCGGCCTTCTGGCTATAACTGATACCGGGTCAGCCGGCACCGAGAAATGGGAGTTCGATATGGCCGGTGGACGTTGCCAGGCATCGCCGGCCATCGGCAGCGATGGTACCATTTACATAGGCAACAATACTGATCCGGGCTCGGTCTTCTGGGCTGTTACGGACGGCGGCGCGGCTCCAACCGTCAAGTGGCAACGCAACGGTCTGGGCGCGACCGATGCCTCCGCCGTCATCGGCGCCGACGACACGGTCTATTATCAGAACCGCGGCGGCACGTTCTATGCGCTTGACGGGGCAGATGGCTCCACTAAATGGAGTTACAGCCTCGGTACTTCCGGTATAACCTCCGCGGCCATCGACGCCGGCGGCTGTGTCTACGTCGGGACATGGAACAGCAAGTTATATGCCTTTGCACCTGCGGCTCCGACCGTTACCTCGATTGCGCCGGACCAGGGCACGCAGGGACAGACGCTGAATGTCGTTATCACGGGCACCAATTTCTACGGCCTCCCCGCTGTAAGCTTGGGCGGTGCAAACATCACCGTAAACAGCGTCACCCTAAACAGCCTGACACAACTGACAGTCAATATCACGATAAGCGGGAACTGTGCGCCCGGTTTGTATAATGTCATCGTGACAACCGGGGGAGGTAATGCCACCCTGACCAACGGCTTCAACGTCGTCAGCACGACGGTCGAGACAGATAACGGCTTGATCGAGGAAGGTCCAGTCCTGCCCGGTGCAGGTCCACCCGGCGGGGGCTCTTCCGTTCCTCCCAGCCCCCAGCCCACAGTGCAGCTGCCGAATATAACTGTGCCCACGGCTTCACTCTCCGCCTCAAAGGTCGCGCCCGGCACACCTGTCACGGTGACGGCTAATGTTGTGAACAGGTCCAATGCAGCGGGCTCCACCAACCTGAAACTGTATGTCAACGGACAGCAGGAATCGAGCCAGGGTGTTTTCGTGAACGGCGGCAGTAACAAGCCCGCCGTATTTACAGTGATCCGAAACGAGCCGGGTACCTATGCCGTGTACGTGGGCGGTACCAGTGCGGGCAGCTTCACTGTCGAACAGCTCGCACCGGACATCATTCTCTTCATCAGCGGGTCGCTGGTTCTTTTCGCTCTGGTCGGCGGCGTGATCTATATGACACGCAAAAGGCCGGTGCGTTGACTTCAACCCGGTATTTACTTGAACCCGCAATCTAATGACAACGGCTGGAGTGCTGCGGAGGGTCCTACCGGTATCCCATAGTGATGCCGATGGTGTTGAACTCCTCTTCTATGGCAAAGAATGCCTTCACCACATGCGGGTCGAACTGGGCACCGCTGCCGGCCTCGATGATGCCGCGGCTCTCATCGCGAGGCACGGATTCCTTATAGCAGCGCTTGGACCGCAGTGCGTCATACACGTCCGCCAGCGCCATGATGCGCGCCTCGAGCGGTATTTTTTTACCGGCCAGCCCGTCGGGATAGCCGGCGCCGTCCCACCGCTCATGATGGCTGCGCGCGATTGAAATGCCCATGGCGATGAAGGAGTTGTTCGGGTACTGCTCGTGCACCTTTTGCAGGGTGGTCACGCCGATGACGGTGTGGGTCTTCATCACCTCGAACTCCTCCGGTGTCAGCTTGCCCGGCTTAAGCAGGATGCTGTCTGCGATGGCCACCTTGCCTATGTCATGCAGCGGGCTGGAGTTGTATATACAGTTAACGAAATCCCCGTCGATGGCGCCCTCGTAGGGCGACCCCTCGCCCAGCCGCGCGGCCAGGGTCTTACACAGTATCTGGACGCGCTCGATGTGCGCTCCCGTGTCCGTATCGCGCGACTCCGCCAGCTTGGACAGCGCGAATATGGTCGACATCTGGGAGTTTAC
>JBAZLT010000082.1:0-6936 GCA_041650115.1 Dehalococcoidia bacterium
AGACTAATGGATATATTCTTGAAGAGGAAATAAGAAAGGCAGGCAATAACAGAGATGGCGATAGTAGTGCAGAAATACGGCGGCAGCTCGGTGGCCGATGCCGATAAAATCCGCAATGTGGCGCGCAGGATCGCGGCGTCGTTTAAAAAGGGCAATAAAGTAGTCGTAGTGGTATCTGCCATGGGCGACACTACGGACGACCTGATAGAGCTGGCCAACAAGATTAACACGAATCCCGAACCCCGGGAGATGGACCTGCTGCTTTCCACGGGCGAGATAGTTTCCAGCACATTGCTGGCCATGGCGCTGCACGCCATGGGCCGCAAAGCGATAGCCCTCAGCGGGCAGCAGGCCGGGATTTCCACCGACTCGGCCTTCAGCCGTGCCAGGATAACCGGTGTAGCGCCTGAGCGGATTATAAAGGAGCTGGACAAGGGCAATATCGTTATCGTTGCCGGTTTTCAGGGGATCACTCCCGACAATGACATCGCCACGCTGGGCCGGGGAGGCTCGGATACTACTGCGGTAGCCCTGGCAGCCAGCCTGAAAGCCGGGGTGTGTGAGATTTACACGGATGTGGAAGGGGTTTACACGGCGGACCCGCGGTTAGTGCCGGAGGCGCGTAAACTGGACGAGATAGGTTACGAGGAGATGCTGGAGATGGCCAACTCAGGCGCCAAGGTGATGCACCACAGGTCGGTGGAGCTGGGCCAGGTATTCAACATACCCATACTGGTGGCCTCCAGCATGGTGGAGAAGCCCGGCACGATTATTCACGGAGGAAAAGACATGGAACAGAAGAATAAGGTAAGGGGCATTGCCCACGATATGGATGTGGCCAAGATCACCATAACCGGCGTGCCCGACCGGCCCGGTGTTGCGGCAGCCATTTTTATGCCTCTGGCCAAAGCAGGTATAAGCGTCGACACCATAGTTCAGAACGCCAGCGCCAATAATATCACGGACCTCACCTTCACTATCATTAAAAAGGACACCCCCAGGGCCATGAAGATAATTGCCCCTGTTGCCAGAAAAATAGGCGCCAAAGATTGCCTCAGCGACACCAAATTGGGAAAGGTCTCGATCATCGGCACCGGTATGCAGAATACGCCCGGCTATGCAGCCAAAATGTTCCGGACTCTATTTGAAAGAGATATCAACATACAGCTGATAACGACTTCCGAGATACGCATCACCTGCATTATAGCGGAGGATAAGGTCAAGGACGCCGTTAAAGCCCTGCACAAAGCCTTCGAGCTGGATAAGGGTTAGGGCGGCTATACACCCACGACTTCTTTAACTGCGGGGATCTTTTCTTTAAGGAACCGCTCGATACCCTTTTTTAGCGTCATGGTCGACATCGGGCAGCCGGAGCAGGCGCCCTTCAGCTTTACGCTGACCACCCCGTCCTTTACATCCACCAGTTCAACGTCGCCGCCGTCTGCCTGGAGGCTGGGGCGGATAATATTTAACACTTCCTGAACCTGATCTTTCATGAATGCACCTTCTTATTGACTTAATTTGATTTACGTGGTAATTTAGCACCGCTTGAAAAGCCGTGTCAAATTCACGGATGATTTTAATTATATACATGAGCGCGGGCCTGTGAAATGACTAAAATCACACGGGGCCCGGTGCGGGTGATATGGAATACTGACAGATTTGCCTTTGATCAGGATTTGGTATTAAATAAAATGATTGCAAAGGATCTAAAAGGATATACGCTTCAAGAAGAGGATATTGCCAATGCCCGAACGTGAAGAAGAGAAAGCCAGGATATGGCGCGGGCGCATCCAGGAGGCCATAAAGATGGCCACCGAGAACCGCTGGCAGGAGGCTGTCGCCGCCAATCAGGGTATTATCGAGGTCTTCCCTGCGGATGTGGACGCGTACAACCGGCTGGGACGCGCCTATATGGAGCTGGGCGAGTATAAGAAGGCCAAGGATGCCTACAGCAAGTCGATTGAGCTGTCCCCCGGCAATATAATAGCCAGGAAAAACCTCGACCGGTTGGCCTTGCTTAAGGGCACCAAAATCGCGGGTGTAAAGAGAGAGAAAGCCAAGCCCAGCGATTTCATCGCCGACGTCGGTAAATACGGCATTGTCAGTCTGCTCGATCCGGCGCCCCAGTCCGTGCTGCTTAAGCTGACACCGGGGGAGAAGGTCTTTCTGGATGCCAGGAACCAGGATACCATTGTGAAAAACGACCGGGGTGAATACCTGGGAGTGATAGAGCCGGAACACGGGCTGCGCCTGGCCAAGCTGCTTAACGGAGGGAACAAATACATTGCCGCCATTGTCAGCCTTGACCATGATCACGGCAAGGTCAAGGTAATAATACGTGAGACATTCCAGCATCCCAGCCAGGCTGGCAGGCTGTCGTTCCCCATCCGTGTCACGGAGGCCTACCCGGCGCATGTTAAAGATAATCTGCTGAGACACAGCACGGGCGAGGAAGAGGGCCTGGAGGAGACCGAATACAGCGAATCGGAAGATACCGAGGCCGTCCCAGAGGGATTCTCGATCTATGAAGGGTACACGGCTACAGAAGACCTGCAGCGTCTCGACAACAGCTTCGGCGACGAGGAGTAAAAATGGAATTAGGATTATCTATCAAGCCCATCGGTATTGAAGACGAGATGAAACGCTCGTACTTGGATTACGCTATGAGCGTTATAGTGTCTCGTGCCCTGCCCGATGTGCGCGACGGACTCAAGCCGGTGCATCGGCGCATACTGTTCGCCATGCATGAGCTGAACATGCGCTACAACGCGCCCTACAAGAAGAGTGCGCGCATCGTCGGCGAGGTGCTGGGCAAATATCATCCGCACGGCGACTCCTCGGTTTATGACGCCATGGTGAGGATGGCACAGGACTTCTCCATGCGCTACCGCCTGGTGGACGGCCAGGGCAACTTCGGCAGCATCGATGACGACCCTCCTGCGGCCATGCGCTACACGGAGGCAAGGCTGGCACGGATTGCCGATGAGATGCTGCTGGATATCGACAAGGAAACCATCGACTTCATCCCGAACTTTGATGACAGCCTGAAAGAGCCGTCGGTGCTGCCCGCGCGGCTGCCGAACCTGCTGGTCAACGGATCCTCCGGCATAGCGGTGGGCATGGCCACCAATATTCCGCCGCATAACCTCTCTGAGATCTGCGACGCCATTAATTATTTGATCGAAAACCCCGAAGCCTCTGTCGAAGAGTTGATGAAGTTTGTGAAGGGGCCAGATTTCCCCACAGCCGGCATTATCTGCGGTGTGGAGGGCATTAAGAATGCCTATGCCGCCGGACAGGGCAAGGTCGTGCTGCGGGCACGGGTTGTGGAAGAGTCCACCAAAGCCGGCAAGATGCAATTGATCGTCACCGAGTTGCCCTACCAGACTAACAAGGCCGAGCTGGTCAAGAAGATTGCCGAATTGGCCCGCGACAAGAAAATCGAGGGCATCAGCGATGTGCGTGACGAGTCGGACCGGCAGGGCATGCGCCTGGTAATTGGCCTGCGCAAGGACGCTCATCCGGCCAAGGTACAGAACAACCTGTTTAAATTCACGGCCATGCAGACTGCCTTCTTCATCAATATGATCGCGCTGGTGGAAGGGCAACCGCGCGTCATCAACCTTAAGGACGCGCTGCAGTGCTACGTGGCATTCCGAACCGAAGTCATCACGCGCAGGACCAAGTACGACCTGCAGAAGGCCAAAGAGCGGGCACACATATTGGAGGGCTTCAAGATCGCCCTTGACCATCTGGACGCTGTGATCAAGACCATTCGCGAGTCTGAGACGGCCGATACCGCCCGGGCCAACCTGATGACGGAGTTTTCGCTCAGCCAGCTGCAGGCGCAGGCGATCCTGGAGATGCAGCTGCGCCGCCTGGCCAACCTGGAACGTAAAAAGATCCTGGACGAGTATAAAGATGTGCTCAAGACCATACACTACCTGGAGGACTTGCTGGCCAATCCCGATAAGATCCTCAAGCTCATTCAACAGGACGTCCTTGACCTGAAGACGAAGTTCGGGGACAAGCGCCGCACGGTCATAACAAAAGATGAGGCGGGTCAGTTCCAGGTGGAGGACCTCATACCGCATATGGATGTGATCGTGACGCTGAGCGAGCAGGGTTACATCAAACGCATTCCGGCAGATGTTTTTCGCAAGCAGCTGCGCGGGGGCCGGGGCGTAAAGGGCATGGTAACGCGCGAAAGCGATGATGTAATGAGTTCCATGTCGGCCGACACGCATGATAATCTGCTGTTCTTCACCAATCGCGGCAGGGTCTTCAAGATGAAATGCTATGAGATACCACAGGACATAGCGCGCACTACAAAGGGTATCAATATCATCAATTTGATACCCATTGAAGCCAAAGAGAAGGTCACAGCCATGTTCGTGCCGGAGAAGACAGACCCCGGCCTCTTTATGCTCCTGGCCACATCCAAGGGCATAGTGAAGAAGACAGGGCTGAGCAGTTTCATTGACGTCCGCCGCAGCGGCCTGATTGCTATGAAGCTGAAGAACGATGAGGAGCTGATCGGGGTCGACGTTGTGGCCGATTCGGATAAGATAATGCTGGTCAGCCGCAACGGCCAGGCCGTGAAATTCGCCGTGGCGCCTCTGCGCAATGCCTCGCGCACCAGCGGCGGGGTGCGGGGTATGAAACTCAACAAGGGTGATATAGTCGTCAGTATGGGCACCGTCCAGGCAAGCGCCGACCTTATCACGGTCACCGAGAATGGCTATGGTAAGAAGACCAAAGTGGAGAAGTTCCCCCTGCACGGCAGGGGCGGGAAGGGCGTGCTGGCCCATAAAGTTAATAACAAGACCGGCAAGGTCATCGCAGCCAAGTTCGTGCCGCCCGGATACGAGCTGTTCATAACGACTGCCAATGGCGTGCAACTCAGGATTAATGTGGATGTTGCGAAGGAGACCGTGGTGTCGGTGGAAGGCGGCAAGAAGAAAAGGCGCGAGGGCGTGCCCGTCAAGGGCCGTATCACGCAGGGCGTGATGCTATCAAGGTTGGATGAAGGCGACCGCGTTGTCTCGATAGCCCTGGTTGAGAAGGAGAATGCCGAGGAGCAGGCCGCCAAGGAAACCCGCGCCATTACCACCACACCTCCCAAGCCTATGGTCGCCGGCCAGCAGGAACTACCGTTCGCGTCGTAAGCTTCCACCGGCTGTTTTGAGGCCTGTAAATCAGCGGTGATCTTGCAGCGTTTAGGAGGTTTGCTATGAAGCTGGTCTTTATACACGGGTCCGGCGCTTGCGGTGATGTATGGATGCTGCAGAAGCGGCACTTCACCGATGCCGATACGCCCGATTTGCCCGGGCATCCCGGAGGCGAGGTTTGCACCAGTATCGAGGCCTATACCGATTGGCTGCACGGCTACTTCCAGAAAAGAGAATACAGCGGTGTAGTACTGGCCGGGCACTCGCTGGGAGGAGGTATTGCGCTCATGCATGCGCTCAAATACCCGGGGGACCTTAAAGGGATCATCCTGATCGGCTCCGGCGCTCGCCTGAGGGTATTGCCGTTGATCCTGGAGCTTGTGGGGGGCAAACTGAATGATACGCAGGGCTGGCTCAAGGAGCTGGTGGAACCGCTGCACGGGACAGTAGATGAGAAGATACGCCGGGCCCTCATGCCTAAAATGGCAGAGGTTGGGCCTGCCGCCCAGCTCAATGATTTTCACTGCTGCGATCAATTCGACATTATGGATAAGGTGGGGGAAATAAAACTGCCGGCGCTTTGCATCGTGGGCGACCAGGACAATATGACACCACCCAAGTATTCCCAGTATCTTGCCGGCAAGATGCCGAATTGTCGTGTGTGTATAATCGAGGGAGGCACGCACCTGGCTTTCCTGGAAAAGCCTGAGGAAGTTAACCGCGCCATCGAGAGTTTTATTAAACAGATAGCGACATAGGTCGACGGATAAATGATGAAAGGGTCGTTGCGCATTGCCCGCATCGCCGGTATAGATATCGGTATACACTACACGTGGATTATTATCTTCATCCTGATCTGCTGGTCACTCGCGGTTGGCTATTTCCCGGTTGAGTATCCGGGCTGGGAGGGATGGATATACTGGACGACGGCCGCGGTAGCGGCGCTGCTGCTCTTCGTCTCGGTTCTTGTGCATGAGCTGGCGCACTCCCTGGTGGCCATATCCCGGGGAGTGCCGGTAAGGAGCATAACGCTCTTTTTACTGGGCGGCCTCAGCAACCTGGAAGCTGAGCCCGAGAAGCCGGGGATAGAGTTCGCCATCGCCATTGTCGGCCCGGTCACCAGCGTAGCGCTGGCCGGCCTGTTCTGGGCGCTGGATTTAACGGGACTGGCGGTTGAAGGGCCTGTCAGGGCCACCGTAGTCTATATGATGGAAATCAATATACTGTTGGCCGCGTTCAACATACTGCCCGGCTTTCCCCTGGACGGCGGCCGGGTCCTGCGGGCTATTATCTGGGGTGCAACCAACAACCTGAGGAAGGCTACCAATATCGCCACTGCCGTCGGCCAGGTATTCGGATGGGCTTTAATAGTCTGGGGTATATTCTGGGCGTTGACCGATAATATCATGGGCGGTGTGTGGCTGGTGTTTATCGGCTGGTTTCTCAACAGCGCTGCTGAAGCTTCCAGGAGGGAGATGGAGCTGCGGGCCATCTGGTTGAATGTGAAGGTGGTCAGTGTAATGAATGACCAGCCCGAGATGGTAGAGAGCGCCTCAAACGTCGAGGTGCTGGTCAACGACGTTTACGTTAAAAAGGGCATCAGGTCGGCGGCCGTGGTTGATGACGGCAGGCTGCTGGGTATTGTAACGCTTGCCGATATCAAGAAATTGGCGCCCGCTGCATGGCGGACCACGACGGTATCCAGAATTATGACGCCTCAGCCGCTAAAGACGGTAGGCCCGGGAGATAACATGAAAACAGC
>JBAZLT010000083.1:0-6897 GCA_041650115.1 Dehalococcoidia bacterium
TCGTCCTCGGTATGGATGATATGCCGGACGAAGGAGAGTGCTGTGGCATAAACGGGATGGCTGTGTACGACCGCCTTGAAAAGTCCCTTCTTGTAGATAGCGCGGTGCACCTGCAGCTCAGACGAGGCGAAGCGGGTATTCTCGTCGTCCTTTTCCAGGCCTGTCCTGATCAGGTCCGATTCCGAAAGATAACCCAGCCGGCTGCCGCTGCGGGTGATGACGACGCTGTCCTGATCCCTGATGCTCAGGTTGCCGCCGTGGACTGAAACCATGCCGCGGCTGTAGAGGTCCGATCCCACGGACTGAAAATGCGACAGTAGATCGTTTGTCACTGGCGGCCTCCTGCCGAAGCGTTATTTCTTTTGAGAAGCGTTATATTTCTTCATCAGGCGCGACTTTTTACGCGCGGCCGTATTGGGATGTATCACCTTGCGTTTGGCCGCCTTATCCAAGGAGCTTATGGCCTCTGTCACGGCCGTGCGGGCCTCGGTGCTTTTTTTAGTGGTGACTAATTTCTCGGCTCTGGTGACCTTGCTCTTGGTTCCGCTCCTGATGGCCTTATTACGATCGGCTTTTCTTCGCGCAGACCGGGCTGATTTTTCCGCTGTCTTAGTCTTGGGCAATTGTGACTACCTCCTTTGATATCACGAACTGATGTTCATTCTGGCAGAATGGGCCTTGGTGGCGTTGATCACGCCGCGCAGGGCCATAAGCCTGTTCAATATATGGTTCAACTGAAGCATGCTCTTAATTTCTATTGTCGCAAACATGGTGAACACATCGTCATTATACTGGGTGTTCACGCTGGTAATATTAATCTTTTCTTCGGCAACCGCCGTGGTAATGTCCCGCAACAGCCCCACCCGGTCGAAAGCTTCCACCTTGATGTCTACCGGGTACACATCCTCCATCTGCCCCCAGCTCACATTGATCAGCCGCTCCTGCTCCTCTTCGTTTACAACGTTTATGCAGTTTTTACGGTGTACCGTGATGCCGTGGCTGCGCGTAATGTACCCGATAATATCATCACCGGGCACTGGATGGCAACATTGAGCAAGGTGCGTGAGCAGGTCGCCCACACCCAGCACCTGTATGCCCGAGCCTTTCTGCCGCGTTGGCGTGGCAGTGGGTTTGGCCAGCGGAATCACCTCTGGCTCTCCGGCGAGCTTGGTGGCGATCTGGTGAGGGGTGATGCCGCCGTACCCTACGGCGGCCAGGAAGTCGTCGGTGGTATCGAAATTGAGCTGACCGGCAAGCTCTTCGTAGTTGGCGTCATCGACGCCCATGCGCTTCAGCTCTTTTTCCAGTATCGCTCTGCCGCGTTCAATATTTTGAGTGCGTTCCTGCTTCTTATACCAGGCACGGATCTTCTCTTTGGCATGGGCCGTCTTGACGAAACCCAGGTCCGGATTGATCCAGTCAAGGCTGGGCGCTTTCTCGGTCTTGCTGGCCACTATCTCGACAATGTCGCTGTTTTTAAGCTCGTAGTTGAGGGGTACCAGCTTGCCGTTGACCTTTGCCCCGATGCAGCGGTGCCCCAGGTCCGTGTGAATGCGATAAGCGAAATCCAGCGGTGTGGCCCCGCGAGGAAAGGGCCTTATCTCGCCTCTGGGAGTGTAAACGAAGACCTGGTCGGTGAAAAAGTCCTCTTTCAACGAGGTCAGGAACTCCTCGCTGTCGAGGGAACTCTGCCAGTCTATGAGCTGGCGCAGCCAGGATATTTTTTCCTCGAAATTCAGGTCCGGTTTGGCCCCTTCCTTATACCGCCAGTGAGCGGCTACGCCGTACTCCGACATGCGGTGCATGTCATAGGTGCGGATCTGTATCTCAAGCGGCGTCGAGGCGCCGTCGCCGGTCATGACTGTGGTGTGCAGCGACTGGTATCCGTTGTCCTTGGGATTGGCTATGTAGTCATTGAACTCTTCGGTGATGGGGTGCCAGGTATTGTGTATGATGCCCAGGACTTTGTAGCAGTCCGGGACGGTATGGACGAGCACGCGCAGGGCGAAAAGGTCGTGGATATCGCCGAAGCTCCGGCCGATGGCGGTATACCTCTGTATCTTGTTGAAGATGCTGTAGATGTGCTTGGGGCGGCCGTACACCTCGCCCTTGATTCCCGCTATGACCATTTCATCGCGCAGAACGCGGGCGGCGTCATCGATAAAGCCCTCGCGCAGGGAGCGGCGCACCGCAATCATCCGCGCGATCTCGCGGTAATCCTCCGGATGCAGGTAGCGGAAAGACAGGTCTTCGAGCTGCCACTTGATCTCCCACATGCCCAGCCTGTGAGCCAGCGGGGCATATATCTCCAGCGTCTCCTGAGCGATAGCCTGTCTCCTGTCGGGCGGCAATGCCTCCAGCGTATTCATGTTATGCAGTCTGTCGGCAAGTTTGATGAAGACTACGCGCAGGTCCTCGGCCATGGCGATAAGCATCTTGCGCAGGTTTTCCGCCTGCGTCTCCCGGCTGGTGACTGCGATATCGCGCTTCCATGCCAGCCTGCTCAGCTTGGTCACCCCGTCCACCAGCTTGCTGACATCGGGCCCGAACTGTTTTTCGAGCTGTGAGATGGGAATGTTGCAGTCTTCGGGCACGTCGTGCAGAAGCGCAGCGGCCAGTGTGGCGGCATCGAGCTGCAGGTCGGCCAGGGTCATGGCTGTCTGAAGAGGATGCTCCAGGAAAGGCGCGCCTGATTTACGTTTCTGGCCGTCGTGAGCCTTGAGGGCATAATTATAGGCAGCCTCCACGATAGCCAGCTTGTCGGGAGGCAGGTATTCCCTGGCCTTAGTAAACAGAGGATTGGGATCCATGAGTACACCGATCAACTGTATAATAAAGCATGGCTACAACCCGTGGCAAATGTTTTCCGTATTTAATGTGACTTCAGTCATTTGCATGCCGTATTCTCAGGTATTATCATATTTCAACTGGCGGTACCGGATATTCAGTAAGAATCTGATTGCTGGTGGGGCAAACCGCCGGTGTTATTACCAAATATCTGGAGGTACATAGATGAAAATAGTAAAACTGTGCCGCGAAGGCTCCTGCTGCCCGGCAGTAACCGTTTATGAGGACAAAGTCGAGATAGGCGAAGACGCCAACACCTGCGTCCTCTCCCGTGATGAGTTCGAAATACTCAAAGAGAAGATCCTCGCCAGGGAAATCTAAACAATACCTGATTACTAGATAATCTATAGGGTCCGCCTTCCCACCAGGTGGGCCCTATATTTTATACCTCGGCCTCTGCTGGATTTGAACTTCGCCCGCTATAAATGTATCCTTGATTGGCCGTTTTTAAGCGGCAAGAGAAAGGAAACGCCATGAGATCTTCAACATATGACGAGTTGAACAACATATTTTTTCCTCGAAATACGGCGATAATAGGCGCTTCGCCGAAGGACAATTACACCTATTCACTGCTGGCGACCAAAATGCGGGATAACCTTTACCTGGTTAACCCGAACTACCAGGAAATCGTGGGCAGGAAAGCATATGCAAACATCATGGATATCGATGCTCCCATCGATTATGTTGTGATAGCGGTCCCGGCGGAGCACGTGCTGGGCGCCGTAGGCGATTGTATAAAAAAGGGCGTTAAGGGCGTGCATATCTTTACCTCCGGCTTCAGCGAGACCGGGCTTCCGGAAGGGATCAGAAGGGAAAAAGAGCTGGCGGAACTGGCCAGGGGCAAAATCAGGATAATCGGCCCTAACTGCATGGGCAGCTACTGCCCCAAATCAGGCCTGTCCTTTAATCCAGCCTCCACTAATATAGAAGGGAGCGTTGGTGTCATCACACAAAGCGGCACCTTCGCCCAGATGTTCATCTATGCAGGCAGGACCATGAATATGAGAATCAGCAAGATGGTCAGCTACGGCAATGCAATAGACCTGAATTGCCCCGATTTTCTGGAATACCTTGCCGATGACCCTGATACGAACGTTATCGCGCTCTATATTGAAGGCATCAGGGATGGGAAACGGCTGAGGTCTGCGCTGGAGTACGCAGCCGGCAAAAAGCCGCTGGTTGCGCTCAAGGGCGGTGTAACGGGTGCAGGGGGACGGGTGGCATCATCGCACACGGGCTCACTGGCCGGAGCGGCACAGACCTGGTCCACTATGTTCAAACAGTGCGGTGTGGTGCAGGTGGATGACGTTGACGATCTGCTCAACACGGCCAAAACGATGAGCCTGTCCAGGATTCCATCAGGGAATGGAGTCTCGATCGTGACCTATTCCGGCGGATTTGCCGTGGTCCAGAGCGATATGTGTGTAAAGGCTGGCCTCCAGGTCCCCCAGTTCTCGCAGAAGGCTATTGATGAATTCAGGAAGTTCGTCCCGACGGCAGGCACCATGATAGGGAACCCGCTCGATTCCTGGCAGCTGTTTTACCGGTATTCCGGCGAGGGCAGGCTGTCGGATGTGCTGCGCGTCGTTTCGGGTGAGAAAGAGATTCACAGCATAATATTGCAGTTCGATATAATACGGTTTATGACCATGATGTGGGGCCAGGGCACGGAGGAAAAGCTAAAGGCCATTACCGAGGACTTTTTAACGGGCCTCAGATTTGCGCGCGACAAAGCCGGAAAGCTGGTGATGCTGACCATAGCGCTGGATGCTTATACCGATAACGAGATGGAACGCCGCCTGTCTTTGCTGGTCAGAGATGCCTGTGATGAGGCGGGATTTGCTGTGGCCGCTTCGCTTGCCGAGGCTATCAGAACGGTCTCTTACATGTACAGGTACGCTGCCGTTAAAAAATAGATAATTGAGAGGGCAGAGGTATGGGGGAAACAACCGGGTATGCGGTGGTGCTGGTAACAGCATCCGGTGCGGAGGAAGGGAACAAAATCACCTCACTTATCCTGGAAAAGCGCCTGGCAGCCTGCGTCAATATCGTTCCCAAAATATCTTCGCTGTTCTGGTGGCAGGGTAAAATAGATGCCGCCGATGAAGTGCTGCTGATTATCAAGACCAGGACGTCCCGGGTGAAGGCTATAGTTGATGCGGTGAAAAGCGTTCACAGCTATACTGTGCCGGAAGTGATAGCGCTGCCCATCGTAGCCGGCAACGAAGGCTATCTGGACTGGATCGACGGTGAGGTTGGGGGATAGGCAACGGTTTGCCCTCCTGTAATATAATAATGGCCTGATAGGGAGAATGAATTTGTTTAAAGCACCGCGGGGCACAGCCGATACTCTGCCGGATGAGCAACCCTACTGGCGCTATATCGAAGAGAAGGCGCTGGAGACCTGCCGTCTGTACGGATACAGCCGCATCAGCACGCCGGCTTTCGAGGAGGCAGGCCTCTTTTTACGCAGCGTGGGCGAGGGAACGGATATCGTTAACAAGGAGATGTACATCTTCAAGGACCGCAGCGACAATGAGATGGCGCTCAGGCCGGAGGGGACCGCGCCAGTTTGCCGTGCTTATCTGGAACATGGCATGGATAATCTCCCGCAGCCCGTAAAGCTGTTCTATTTCGCAGATATCTTCCGCTACGAGAGACCGCAGGCGGGACGTTACCGGCAGCACCACCAGTTCGGCTGCGAGGCCATCGGGGAGCAATCCCCCGTACTGGACGCGGAAGTAATTCATATGGCCCTCGGCTTCTTCGGTTCGCTGGGGCTGACGGATTTCTCCCTGCAGTTGAACAGTATCGGATGCAAGCAATGCCGCCCCGGCCATTTGCAGAAGTTGAAGGAATACTTCGAGCCGCTGAAGGGGCAACTGTGTGACGATTGCCGGGTCAGGCTGGAAAAGAATCCGTTGAGGTTGCTGGACTGCAAGAAGCCATCCTGCCAGTCTGCGGCCGATCTTGCTCCTAAAAGCGCCGATTATCTTTGTACCGAATGCGGCCAGCACTTCGGCTCTTTGAAGGAGTATCTGGCGGCACTGAATATAAGGTTTGTATTAAACCACAGGCTCGTCAGGGGGTTGGATTACTATACTAAAACGGTATTTGAGATCCAGCCTGCCGACGGGGGCTCGCAGAGTGCACTGGGAGGCGGCGGACGCTATGACGATCTGATCGCCATGATAGGCGGCAAGCCCGTGCCGGGTATAGGTTTTGCCGCCGGGTTGGAGCGCATAGTACTGAATTTGAAGACGCAGAACATCGGTGTTCCCCCTGCAGACAGGCCGGCCGTCTATATCGCCTGTATGGGAGAGGACGCCAGGGTGGAGGCGGTGAAGCTGGCGGCAGCCCTGCGCAGCGAGGCTATTGCATCGTTGATCTCCTCGGGAGAGCGAAGCCTCAAGGCCCAGCTCAGAAATGCCAACAATGCCGGCGTCAGGTACGTGGCCATCATCGGCGGTGATGAGATGAAGGCCGGCACCGCTATGGTGCGCAACATGGAAACAGGCGAACAGCAGGAGATGCGGCCGGATGAACTCATCGCTATTCTGAAAGACGCCAAATAAAAGCAGGAGAATACCGGAATGGATACTTTGGAGGCCATTTTCAGCAGGCGTAGCGTACGCCAGTACAAGGATACGCCGGTTGCCGACGACGTTCTCAACAGGGTGCTGGAGGCCGCGCGCTGGGCGCCCTCTTGGGCCAATTCACAGTGTACACGCTACGTGGTCGTGAAGGATGCCGGCACCAAAATGCGGCTGGCAGAATGTCTTAACAGGGGCAACCCTGCCGCTGAAGCTATCAGGCGCGCTCCTGTTGTCATAGTCGCCTGCGCTGTGCTGGGAGTATCCGGCTTCTATAAGAACACGCCGTCCACGGACAGGGGTGAATGGTTTATGTTCGATGTCGGCATTGCCATGCAGAACCTTGCGCTGGCGGCCTGTGCCCTGGGTCTGGGGACCGTACATGTCGGATTTATACCGAATTCTAAAAAGGTAGATGCCGTGCTGGAGCTGCCGGACGGTGTGGTATCGGTGGAGA
>JBAZLT010000084.1:0-6873 GCA_041650115.1 Dehalococcoidia bacterium
AGGCCATCTACTCCGCGCTGGTCACCTTCGCCCGCAAGTTCTGCTCGGCGCTGGGCATCTTCGCCGTCGCCATGGTTATCGGGTGGGCGGGCTACGTGGCGCCGCTGCAGCAGACCATCGACGGCGCGACCAAACTGATCGAGCAGCCGCAGAGCGAGGCCTTCCTGCTGGTACTGCGCCTGGTCTTCGTACTCCTGCCCATCGTGCTGCTGGGCTTCGCGCTCTACTTCGCCCTGCGCTTCCCGCTCACCCCGAAGCTGCACGAGCGGCTCAACAACCTGCTGCTCAGGCAGCGCCTCAACGAGCCGGTGGACGAGAATGAGAAACGCGAGCTGTCAAAGGTTCTGCTGGGATAATGACCGTTCACGCGCAGCCCGACTACCGCATTAGGGCGTCATCGCCCCCGCCGTCCGGCTATCCCTCCGGGCCCTCGCCGGATACCTTTTCGTCCGAACCCTTCCCGCCCGATTACGGCGCGCGCCGCAGGGCCTTCCTCGATCACATACTGCGCAATCCCGCGCCGGAGAACACCAAGGGCGCCTGGTACGAGCTGGCGCGCCTGGCTGCGGGCAGGAAGCCGCACGAGGGCGTGCTGGAGGCCTCGCTGGACTTCATCGACGCCCGCAAAGACTGCGCCGACTTCGTTTTGCACGGCATACTGCGCCTGCTGCTGCAGTTCACGCCCTACGGCGGCGGGGCGGGCATGAGGATAGCACAGCCGCTTTCCACGCCGCTGGTCACGCGCATGAGGAAGACCGTGCTGGACTTCAAGTACTTCCCCGACGAGCCGGGCATCGACTCGCTCTGCACCTGGACCGAGAACCACTACATACTTTTCACCTCGGCGGCCTACCTGGCAGGACAGATGTTCCCCAATGAGGTTTTCAGCAACTCCGGGCAGACCGGAAAGCAGAAGGTGGAGTTGAACCGGGGACGCATACTGCGCTGGCTGGACCTGCGCTTCCGCACCGGCTTCAGCGAGTGGCTCTCGCACGTCTACTACGACGAAGACCTGGCGGCGCTGCTGGCGCTCCACGATTTCGCCGCCGACGATGAGATAAGAAATAAGGCCGAGATGGTGCTGGACCTGCTGCTGCTGGACATGGCGCTCAATTCCTTCAGGGGCGTCTTCGGGTCGACGCACGGCCGCGCCTACGAGAACACCAAGAAGTGGGCCTCCAACGAGGGGACGTCCGACACCGGCAAGCTCCTCTTCGGGACGGGCGTCTTCTCCGGCTTCGACAACATGAGCGCGGTCGCCTTCGCCCTCAGCAATTATTTAATGCCGCCGGCAATCGAAGCTATCGCCAATTACAGCGGCACACTGGAGAATCGTCAGCGCATGGGCATACGTCTGGCTGAGATGGAGAGGTGGGGCATACGTCCCGATAGCTTCGAGGACGGCATGTACTATCTGACCTTGGAGGCCTATCTGCATCCGCGCACCATTGCCAACACGCTGCGCATGTTCGACCTCTGCAACTGGTGGGAGAACTCCTTCCTCAGCGACTTCAAGCCCTACCGCGGTCTGCTGAAGGCGCTGGGCAGTGTGGGCGGACTGCCCCTGCTGGCGCGCTGGCTGGAGCGGGACGTCTGCCGCAACACGCGTGAAGAGGTCGATATCTGCACCTATAAAACGCCCGATTACATGCTTTCCACTGCGCAGGACTACCGCAAGGGCTACGGGGGCGACCAGCAGGGCATCTGGCAGGCCACCTTGGGCGCGGATGCGGTCTGCTTCACCACGCACCCGGCCAAGATCGAGGGTGTGACGCCCAACTACTGGGCCGGCTCCGGCCTGCTGCCGCGCGCGGCGCAGTATAAAAACGTGGCCATCGTCGTCTACAACATCGAGAGGATACCAGCGCTCTACGTCCCCATCCGGCACTTCTACACGCACACCTGGCTGCCCAGGGACAAGTTCGACGAGGTGGTGGAGAGGGGCGGCTGGGTCTTCGCGCGCAAAGGCAACGGCTACCTGGCGCTGCGCTCGCAGAACCCCTATCTCTGGCGTGAGAAGGCGGGGCAGGACGCAGCCAGGCCTAAAGGCAAGAATCTCTCGGCGCGCGATGCATTAACCTACCCCAGGCCGGAGGACGAGGGTCGCGAGATACTGTCGGACGGCGCGCGCAACATCTGGGTCTGCCAGCTCGGCCGCGAGGCCGATGACGGACCCTTCTCCGCCTTCATGAATAAAATCGCCACGGCCGAAATCGTCTTCCAGGGCATGAGCGTCCGCTTCGATTCCCCCGGCAACGGACTGATCAGCTTCGGCTGGCAGGGTCCGCTCACCGTGGACGGTGTAGAAATCGCTATTAAAAACTACCGTCGCTACGACAATCCCTTCGCGCAGGCCGACTTCGGCTCGGACGAAATACATGTGGCCGCAGGCGAACGCAAATTGTCCCTTAACTGGAAGACGCTGGAACGCCTGGTATAGTAATAGTCTATCTCACGGCCGTATAGATGGCGGCGGCGCCGAAGAAAAGCCTCCTGGCCGCTGCCTGTTTGAAGCCTGCCTTTATGAGATATCCCTGCATCTCCTCGGCGGAGTAGAAATGCTCGGCTGATTGCGCCAGGTAGCGATAGGCCTCCTTATCTCCGGAGATCACGTATCCGGCCGGGAATACCCACAGCTTCAGGTAGAGGTGGTCCAGAAAACGCATAAATGACGATTTCGGCTGGCTGCTCTCGACGATTACGAACCTGCCGTCCGGTCTGAGCACACGCAGTATCTCCTTGAGATATTCGTCCGTCCTGGGATTGTTGTAGGTGAGGTTGCGGAAGGCGAAGGAGATGGAGATGCAGTCGAAGTGGCCGTCCGGGAAGGGCAGCCGTGACACGTCGGCGTTGATGAAGCGTATGTTGCCGAGTTCTGCTGATATGGCCTTGGCGGCGGCCTTCTCCAGCATGGGGCTGCTATAATCGGCGCCGGTGATCTCGGGCGTGTAACGGGCCAGCCGTGCCATGCTGATGGCCAGGTCGCCCGTGCCGCAGCAGATGTCCAGTATACGTGCGGGGCTACCTTCCAGGCAGGTGAGCGCCGCCTGCCTGCGCCAGCCCGTGTCCATGCCCAGCGTGACCACGTGGTTTATCAGGTCGTAGCGGTCCGGTATCCTGGTGAAGATATGGTACAGGGGGCGGCCGGGTGCTGTCTTGTTCGAGTTCGATGCCATAGCGCTTTAAATCTTGAATACGCCCGACAGTATATAGCCCACGGATATCAGCAGCTGCGTCAGCATAACGACCATCACGTTGCTGGCCAGTGCGGGGACGAGTATCGCCCGGTCGTCGTAGTGGAAGGAGCCGCGTATGGCCTTGACGGCGATCGGCAGCGTCAGCAGCGCCAGCAGTGTGAATATGGGCATGGCCTTGAAGATGACCGCTCCGATGACCCAGACGTAGACCATGAGTGTGAACACGGTATAAACGATGGCCGCGCCGCGTCCGCCCATTGTTATGGGCAGTGTCTTCCGGTGTGCCACCTTGTCCGCCTCGATATCGGGGAACTCGTTGATCAGCAGCAGGTTATGCACCAGGAAGCCCGACGGCATGGCGGCGATGACCGCGTGCCAGGTATACATGCCCGTCTGCGAGAAGTACATGCCCAACACGGGCAGCACGCCCAGTCCCAGGAAGGGCGACCATTCCGGCCAGTAAAATTTCTGTATCAGCGGGCTGTACAGCACGACGCAGGCCGCCGCCACGATAATGAGGGGCAACAGCAGCCAGCCCTTGGTGAGTATGAAATAGAGGCCGATGAGGGCCGCCAGCGCCAGCGTGATGACGCCGATCCACAGCACTTCTTTCTCCGACACCAGGCCCTCTTTGATCATGCCGCTGCCGCCGCTGAAGGGCGTCCTGATGGTGACCTTGTCGATGCCGCTCCTGTAGTCGAAGTAGTCGTTCAGCGTGTTCACGCTCATATGGGTCAGTATCAGGCCCAGCGTGGCCAGCAGCGCCTGGCCGAGATTGAAGAATCCGTCGTACCAGGCGATGCACGTGCCGGTTATGCCCAGCACCACCGAGAGTATCAGGAACTGGGGCCTGGTCTCCATCAAATACAGCTTCGCTTTCATCTCATCTCCAAAATATGCACACGATTATAACAGGAAAGAGACGGCCTCCGAAAGGCGCGATTACAGAAGTCATGACCGGATGTTTATTATGGAGCTGCTACTGTAATCTTATTGACCTGAAATACGGGACGCGAGTAGGGGTCTTCGCTGTTGGCCGTGATCTGCAGCGTCGCGCCCGTCATGGACCTGTCTGCGATCAGCCTGTTGACATAGTTGATGTTATCGTCCGAGGCGTCCACCAGTTTGTAGCCGTTGACCGAGAAGAACACGCGCGGGTTGAACCATATCTTGATATTGTTGACCTCGTTGACACCCTTCACGCAGGTGACGGGCGAGCGCCGCAGGAAATACCCCGGCTCCAGGTCTGCACTGGAGCCCTTGATTACGTGCTTGGAATAGCAGGTAACCGAACGGTCATAGGGAAAGAGCAGGAAGTAATAGTCCGAGGGTTGCACATAGCCGGGTATATCCAGCGGGTTTATGTCCGGCCACTTGATGATTATCCCTACACGGTCGTCCCTGCCGCCGCTCAGCATCGTCACATCCAGGTCGATCATGAAACTTTTCAGAAAGGTTAGGGCAGGATTGATTGTATATACCTTGAACTCAGGATACGACGGCCTGGTGCACTTCAGGTAATATCCGCCATCACTATAATTCCCCTCACCGAAATCATTAGCGAAAACCGACCAACCACTTCCGAGATTCGTGAAGTCATCCTGAAAAACAATATTGGGATTCGACTGTGGAATATTCAACGCAGGTGTTTCCTGCACGTTATCGGAAGGTACCAAAGGAACAACAATAGGTACGGATGTTTCAGGAGTTGATACGTTCTCGGACGGCAGGCAAGACATTGTATAAAGAGTCGTTACCAGGATAAATCCCACACATATTGATTGTACTGCCCTAAAGCGATTCATCTCGACTTCCGCATCTCAAGTTCAATGCTATTATACAAGGAATAGTCAAGTTTATTATATAACCTCTATATGTATGTTTTATTCAGTCGTTTTTAACCTGTGAATTAATCGTGTATGGTTATTGCTGATGATATAATGAGTCAGCCTATAAGTTATATATTGGGAGGATGATCTAAAATGACCAAAGTTCCAACTGATCTCAAAATACTTGACATGATTTACAAACGATATTACGACAATTTCCACGCACACTGTAGCGAGAATAAAATAAGACCGTCAAAAATCTATGTGCCTATAGATATAAATTTAATAGCGAAGAGCCTAAAGGTAGATGAAGATATTGTATTTGGGAGATTGTACTATCACTTAAATAAGAAATTTAGATACAAGCAGGAAGATGGTTCGAGTGTTGAATTTTTCTCACTTCTGGTTGCAGATATCCCTAATTGCATTAATTTTCCCTATCTTGCATCGGTTTTAGCCGACCTAAAAGATAAAGATGAAAAATATCAAACGTCTACTTATATTGCCTTTTTCTCACTCTTTATCGCACTTCTCTCTTTTGTGATATCTGTGGTTTATACTGCTCCCCATTAAGGCAGGTGGATAATTAAGAGAGTAAAAAGACTTTAATTGGATTAATTCTTGGGATAGGTATATTTATTGGTGGCATAATAATGTTATTCGGAATGTATTAGTTTAAGGTAGTGTTAATCTATATCCTTTATATCTTCCGGTTTCAGGATAAATGTTTTACCAGTCCTCGTGCTTTTTACGATTATATTATTGCCACGATATTCAATGTTCTCATCATTTGTAAGAATATAGTCCATCCCCACTTTTTCCTTACCTTCTTCAGTCAAATTGACCCTTGACATCCTCAACCTCCTTAAATCAATGATTGAATAGTATAACAGATATGACAATTACGAGGAGAGAATGTTTTTAAACCTTCTCTCCTCGTAATTATGCATAATAATTATCTCACTCGTTTACGACTTGTCAAAGTCTGTCGTATATTCTACTCCTCTGGAATATTCATCGGTAACGTTTCATTTAGCTTAGGCAAAGCCCACTGTAACATCCTATAAAACATGGCGTAGTTGGGTGAAGCATACATAAGCATCTAGGTTTTCAATAGATGCTCCTGGTGTTTCGGGTGGCCACCGTAGTAATGTATCATTTTGAAAATGGGTATGCGTAAATGATAATATTTACTCAGTTAAACGATAAATATTGGGGGAGGTAATGGAGATGGCATCAATAAAAATAACGGCGACTTGCAAAGACTGCGGGTGGAAAAAATCAGGAACAATAAAAAGTGAGCAAGCAAATGTTATGGCAGAAACGTTAAAATGGCTGAAAGAAAATATCACACAACACAACATTCATGGACTTCTTGGCAATTGGGATATTAAATATTCTGGGCCTACTAATAACTACTGAACATTTAACTTGCCAGTTTTACGATTTCCTTGCAAAAGTATGCCTGATTTGTAAATTTTCAGAACAATATGAAGTTTTATTAAGCTACACTCAGCTAGCTCAAACAAGTAAGAGCTTGCCTTAAAATGCTTCTGACTGGGGCTTTTTGGTTAACTTGGGGAATGAAATATGTCGTTTTCAATGCTGGTCCGAAAATTCGAAATCCAAACCTAAGGTTATTGATAATTATATGAATATAACCACCAATGAATTAATATTCGGATGGGTGTGCGGGAAGGCCGTTGACAAAATTATATGCGAAGGCCATAATTGATCGTAGCGTTCGTTTAGGATATGCTATTGTGGCTAAGTTGATATGTCCTCACTGCAATGTATCTACCTCACCAGAGCCAGCGAGATTCAGAGCAACTGTAATGCGTAAGAGT
>JBAZLT010000085.1:0-6716 GCA_041650115.1 Dehalococcoidia bacterium
AAGGGCGCCATGAACATGCGGATGCACAAGCAATTACACGTGGGTGGCAGGGCCACGTTTCTGTCCGGCATCAGGGATGGCAAGGAGATAGAAAGTTGGTCGCCGGGCATCAGGCTAATGGATGAGTGGTCGTATTTCGACTCGGCTGAAAAAAAGCTCGGCCCGGCGCGCTTGATAGGCATAATCCCCTGGATGCACAGGCTGCAATGGACCGTCCATTATAAACTGGGATAACATGGGGGCATTGCTTCAGCTGTGCCCGCGATTAAATGCCTGATCCGGGCGGACATGAAGCTCCGCCCCTAAGACTTTATATGGGTACCGTTCCGGTGGCTTTGCGGGGTATGAGGCGGGCGGCGGCCTCAACGCAGAGCGCCAGGCTGCTCAGATAATCGTCATGCCCGGTGGAGGGATCGACGAAGAAATCGATGGTGCGGTTGGGGCGCCTGATGCTGCGCGCGCGCTCAAGCTCGAACATCATCTCACGGAAGTCGGAGGAGCCGTCGCCGCGATACAGTTTAAGCCTGCCCGAATTGACGGCCGCCAGCAGGTTGAAGCCAAGGGCGGACTTGGAGGCCTGCGTGAATTTGAACGGGACGATATGTCCGCCCAGGGCCGTGCGCAGAAATGAGGTGATCCCTTCGCCGACACCGGTGGCGTCCGCCACCACGCTGCTGCAACCCCAGGTATGCCTGAGAATGTGCACCAGCTCGCGATAAAGCTCGGGATGCCTCCTGCCGGTCCAGCAGTAATGCTCCACCACCTGTATGACGGGGCCGTCCACGGCGGCGTCATCGGGCGGCCTCACGACTTCGGCTACCGTCAGCACCGCTGCATCCCGCCCGCGAACAGCCATGCCCGACGCGGCGGTCTCCTCGGCTTCGCCCGCCAGGTCGAGGCCGGCAACATATATCCTTTCATCCGACTGCCTGCGCGCCTGCCTGGCATGCGTCCCCTGCAACAGCGCGATCTGAGCGCGTGAGAAGAAGCCGCCCGTGCTGCGGACGGGCACCAGGGCATACTGGCTCAGAAACAGCGGGTGGTCCGCGCCCAGCCTGGCCCGCTCTGCCTCCACAAAGGCAAGGTAGCCGGGATTATATTTGGCCACCTCCTGCCAGTCGAAGCGGAAATGGCGTCTGAACCCGTCGCTTTTCTCGAGATCGAGATTCATCTGCTTGACCTCTTCCAGCAGTGTCGAATCGTCCCAGGGCGTGCCGTAATGGACGGTGGAGGCATTGGTGGAGGAGGCCATGGGCCGGAAATCGCGGGTGTACTTGTCCTTGCCCACATCCTGCGACTCGTCTATCTCCAGCAGGATATCCGCCGTGTGCCCGACCACCGACGAGGTCTCCTCGGCCGAGAGGAAGACCTGGCAGGCCGAGCCCAGGCGTATGATATATCCCATCTCGGCCTCCCATAAGCCTCCGAAGCCGAAATCGTCCAGCCGCTGCTTGAGGCGCAACATGGAGATGACGGTCTGCGGCTTGAAGGTGGGCGAGCACTTGACGGCGCTGCCGCCGCGCAGCATGAACATGGTCAGCAGGAGCACCCCGATATGCGCGGACAGCTCGTTTTTCCCGCCCTGGCGGGCGATCTCCACGGAGAAGGTCAGGCCCCGGCGGTCCTCGATGCTGCCGAGCACGGCGCGCGCGATCTCAAGCTGATAGGGACGCAGTTGCATGGCTTCTTTCACAGGTCATTGCGAGGAGCACTTTTTACTACGTCATTGCGAGGAGCGCAGCGACGAAGCAATCTTGTGCCAGACAACAGTGTACAGGATTGCCACGCCCTTCGGGCTCGCAATGACGATATAAAAATGTGGCTCGCAATGGCGGGATTAACAGGTATCCCTACTTGATGAGGGCTTTGACACCCAGGGGGATGGCCAATTCGGTGAGCACCCTGGTAATGGCTTCCCGGAGGCTCTTCTTCTGCTCCTTCGAGATGGAGTAGCTGATCTTCACCATGTCGGCGATGGCGTTGGCCGTGCGCAGATGCAGCTCGATTTTATCGGGATAATCCCTGATCAGGTCGCGCAGCCTGAGCCTGAGCAAGGCTATTTCCTGGTCGAGCCCCTCCACACCCCCGGCCTCCTCCAGCATCAGGCTGCGGGTCTCACCCAGCGCCGGTGCGTAAAAGTCCTGTTTTACGTCCCTTTTTGCCTGTTTTTTCGCCATTCTTTATCTTGAAAACCAGTAATCCGTAGACGATGGCATAGGCCGCCGCGTCATACTTTTCCAGCCTGAGCGCATATTTCAGGAGCTCAACCATAGCAGGCTATATTAGTATGCCGGCCCGGGTATATTCAACGGATTGCTGTCGCAGGGCACCAGGCTTCACTGGCTGATACGTGGCTCTATCCAGAGGGCGCGGTGCGCGCCGGGCTGCGCACCGGCCTCCACCCGCAGCACGGTCATGACCTTCCTGCCGCCAAAGGACGAGAGATCGATTTCGATATCGTGCAGGCTGCCGTCGCCTTTAGCTTCGACGGCCGGCCACCAGACGACCTCTCCCCTGTCATCCCTCACACCGAAAAGGAAGGCTGCACTGCCGCCCTCGCCCGCCTCCCGGGCAAGTCCCACCCTGGCAGTGAAGCGCGCATTGTAGGGCAATTGCAGGGGCAGCATATAGCCTCCCGCCTGCCACTGCTCCTGCCAGTCGCCGAAGATGCCCTCGATCCAGCTGTACGCGTCTCCGGGCGCGACCATCTCGATGGCACTGCGGTAAGTGTGATTATCCGCAGACACGAACCCGGTCAGCTTTCGCACGTTCCCGGTGGCGGCATCGCCATCAGAGTACCTGATCAAGCCGGCGCTGCCCCTCCAGCCAGCCCGCGAGGCGTACTGGCTGAAATCGTAGCTGAATTTGAAGCCGAAGGTGGGGATATAACAGTTATTATCACTGTCAGCCTCCTTCACCCGGCCGTCGCCGTCGGCGCATATCTTAATCTTGAAACCTTCCCAGTCGTAGTTGGTAAAAGGCAGTGTCTTCTCCTCGCCGGCCTTGAGCCCGTCCACCCAGCTCGTATCGCGCAGCATGCCGCTCTGATCGTACACATAGGTCTCGCTGGGGCCGGCGTCGGCGGCGCCGATGTTCTTGACCGTATAGTAGAGCAGCCCGCTGATATGCGTCACGCCCGTGATGACCAGGTCCGGCATGAATGTGCTCCTGTCCACAACCTCAACCGTGACCCAGGCGGTGGATACACCCTTCCGGCCGGAGGCAGTGAGCGTATACCGGGTGGTTCTCTGCGGCGAGACCTCGATCGAGCCCGACGCCGGCAAGCTGCCCAGCCCGTTGTCGATGGTTACGGATGCGGCGCCCGACACGCTCCAGCGCAGCGTAACGTTCTCGCCCGGCCTGATCACATCTGCTGCGGCAGAGAAATCATCGATAACCGGCCAGTATCTCTCCTGCACAACCGGCGCAGGGGCGGTGAGATTTTCCGCAGCAGGCCTCTGCGCCGGCGGGCCGGCAGGTAAACACGCTGCCAGGATCACCGCCACAGAAAGGATGGAAACGATATAAAGTCTGATCATCCGGCCTCAAGTATAGCAAAGAGAGAGACCGGTAACATTGAAGCAATACGCGAGGCCGGCCGGTGCTCACGCCTGTATTGAAAGCGGTTTCTTTTTGGAGTATGCTAATTTCGATAAACGACCGGTATACGATTAATGCGGCAGGAGGAAGGATTTTGGTTGAAACTATGAAGGAGAAATTCGACGCCATAGTGGCAGGCACGGGCCCGGGCGGAGCCACAGTAGCCCGGGAGCTCACCAACGCCGGCAAGAAGGTGCTGATGCTGGACTGGGGTTCCAATGCTCCCGTGCAGGGCAGCAATGCACAGGCCCTCGGCTACATCGGTATGCCCTATAAAAGCCTTTATTTTATCGACGGCTTTCTGGGACTGGTGCGCGCCATAACGGTGGGCGGCAGCTCCATCGTCTACTATGCCACCGCCTGGGATCCGCCCTTCGAGTACTGGGATAAATACGGCATAAACCTGCGCGACGAGGCCGCCGAGATTAAAAAAGAGGTCCCCATCAACCCGCTCAAGGACGAGTTGATCGGACCCTCGGCCAAAATGATCGCCCAGAGCGCGCGCGACCTCGGCTACAACTGGCAGAAGCTCAACAAGTTCGTATATCTGGACAGGTGCCGCGCGAAATGCGACAAGTGCGACCTGGGCTGCCCTTACGGCGCCAAGTGGAACGCGCGGGTATTCGTCCAGGACGCAACAGCCAAAGGCGCGCGGCTGCTGGACCTGGCCAAAGTAACCAGGGTCATAGTGGAAAACAAAAAGGCTACGGGCGTGGAATTCACGCGGAAGGGCAAAAAGTATATCGCCAACGCCGACAGGGTGATCGTAGCGGCGGGAGGGATCGGATCTCCCATCATTCTGGAGAACAGCGGCATCCCGCAGGCGGGCGCCAATTTCTTCTACGATCCGCTGATCGCTGTATTCGGTACGGTTAAAGGCCTGGACGACGGCAAGGAGTTCCCCATGGCAATGGGACAGCATATGGTGGAAGACGACTACCTGATGACGGACATGACCCTGCCGTGGCTGATATACGACGTGTTCACGGCCGAGGTCTTCCGCCTGGATAAGCTGTCTAATAGGAGCCAGCTCACCATCATGATCAAGGCGCGCGACAGCCTGGGCGGCAAGATCAGCAAATCGGGATTCATCAAGAAGCCGTTCACGCCGATCGAGCGCGGCAAGCTGATGAGCGGTTTTGAGCGCGCCCGGAAGATACTCAAGAACGCCGGCGCCAAAGACATCTTCAAAACATGGTGGATAGCATCGCATCCCGGCGGCACCTGCAAGATTAACGACATCGTGGATGCCAACCTGAGGACGGAGATCGACAACCTGTATGTATGCGACTGCTCCGTGATACCGTCCGAATGGGGCCGGCCCCCCGTTTACTCGATACTGTGCCTGGGCAAGCGGCTGGGCAAGCACCTGCTGTCCGGCAGGCAGGAGGCCAGGGCGACGGCGGCGGCGCCCGCGGGAAATTAGAGACTTATGTCCGTGATATGAACGTATTTAAATTCGTCATTGCGAGGAGCACTGCGACGAAGCAATCATGTACGTTATTACGGGTGTACAAGATTGCCACGGCCTTTGGCCTCGCAATGACAAAGGACTAACTGATGACAATACCTCTATTTGAAACCTATCCGGCGCTGGAGAAAAGCCTGCCCTGGATGTCTCTGGGAAACTATCCCACGCCCGTGCACAAGCTGGAGAACCTGGGCACGACTATTGGATATCCCGAGCTATGGATAAAACGCGACGACAAGTCATCGGAATTCTACGGGGGCAACAAGGTACGCAAACTGGAGTTCGCCATCGCCGACGCCCTGCGCAAGAAGAGGAAATATATGATCACGGTGGGCGGCATCGGGACCAACCACGGGCTGGCCACCACCATCCACTGCGCCCGCGCCGGCATTAAAACGGTGCTGGTGCTGATACCGCAACCGGTCACCGAAAAGGTGCAGGAGAACCTGCTGCTGGACCAGCACTTCGGCGCGGAGATAAACGTTGGCCGCAGCACACTTGAAGCCTACCTGCAGGCCGCCCGGGTGATGCTGACCCACCCCAATTTCTACCTGCTGTGGGCGGGAGGCACATCATCTCTCAGCACACTCGGATATGTCAACGCCGCCCTGGAACTGAAACAACAAATAGTCACCGGCCTGCTGCCTGAGCCCAAATACATCTTCGGCGCCACCGGCTCAATGGGCACCACGGCCGGATTGATCGTCGGATGCAAGCTGGCCGGCATGAAGACCCGCATCGTGGGAGTCAAGGTCTCCATGGACGAATACTCCAACATCAAAGGCATCGTATCGCTGTGCAACAAGACTATTCAATTTATGCGCAAGCACGATCCCAGTGTGCCGGATATCAAATTCACCGCCTCGGATTTCGACTTTGAAGCAGGCTTCTTCGGAGGCGAGTACGGCAGGGTGACGCCCGAGGGCAGGGAAGCCGTAGACCTGATCAAGAAGACCGAGGGCATCGGACTGGAAACCACCTATACGGGCAAGGCGCTGGCGGCCATGCTTGCCTTTATAAAGAAGGGCAAGTCGCCGGACGGCGCTCCGCTGCTGTTCTGGAACACCTACAACAGCGTGGACTACAGCGAGATCATCAAGAAGAGCGGCGGACTCAAGACGCTACCCAAATGCGTGCAGTGGGCCTGTAAAGAGAACCTGATACCGTACCTGAAGTAGGATAGTGCGGGTACAGGATTGCCGCGCCCTGCGGGCTCGCAATGACATTGTGTATGCGGGCGGACCTGAAGGTCCGCCCCCACGGATGACAAATGCGGGATAATTGATTGGAGGCTGATATGCAGGAAAAGGAAGGTTCATCCGGGTTGGGGCTGAAGAAAACGCTGGGTCTGCTCGATACGGTCTCCATCGAGGTGGGCGCCATTATCGGGGCGGGCATTTTCGCCCTGACGGGCCTGGCCGTAGCGAAGTGCGGCCCCGGCGTTCCCATCGCCTTCGTCATCGCGGCGCTGCCCATGGTGCTGGCGCTGCTGCCTATAGGCATGCTAGCCTCAGTCCTGCCCACGGTGGGCGGCAGCTTCCGCTATCCCAGCCGCATTCTCGGCCCCTTCTGGGGGTTCATCGGTGTATGGGGCATAATGATGGGAATAATGCTGGGCGGCATGCCCATTTACGCACTTAACTTC
>JBAZLT010000086.1:0-6707 GCA_041650115.1 Dehalococcoidia bacterium
CGCCAGCCGCATCGTCCCGCGTGCATCCCAGCCGGAGGAAGCTGCCGTGGTCCTCCATCAGTATTATATCGCTGTGCCCGCCGGACACGATCAGGCACAGGCAGGGCAAGCGGGGCGCCTCGTCGTACAGCCAGTTGGCGTAGATGTGACCCTCCAGGTGGTTGATGCCGATGAAGGGAAGGTCGTATGCCTGCGAGACCGCTCTGGCGAAATTGACTCCTACAATCAGCGAACCTGCCAGGCCCGGGCCCACGGTGGCGGCTACTGCATCCACCTGCTCCAGGCTGATTCCAGCTTCGCTCAGCGCTCTTGAAGCCACCGGCGTTATAGCCAGCAGGTGCTGGCGTGAGGCCACCTCCGGCACGATGCCTCCGTATCTGGCATGTATCTCCACCTGCGATGCGATCACATTGGACAGAATTGTCACGCCGTCCCTTACAACCGCTGCGGCAGTCTCATCGCAGGATGTCTCAAAGCCGAGTATATTCACGGCTGGGATTATAGCATAAAGCTAATACAGTATCCGTTGATTGCTGTTTTAGCGATGTGTTGCTACAATTAAGCCCCGACTTAATTCAGCATCTGATAGCGAGGACAACAATATGGAAATAACCTGGTACGGCCACTCCTGTTTCCGCATCAAGGGCAAGGAAGTAATTATATTGATCGATCCCTGCCCCGATACCACGGGCTATTCTCTGGGCAAGGTCCAGGCTGATATCGTGACCCTCAGTCACGCTCACCCCGGCCATTCCTTTCTTGACACGCTGCAGGAAGGCTACCGCGCTATAAAGGGTCCGGGGGAATATGAGATAAAGGATACCTACATCACAGGCGTATCGACCTACCATGACGCCGAGCAGGGCAAAAAGTCCGGCAAAAACACGATCTATTTGATAGAGATAGAAGGTGTTACCCTGTGCCACCTGGGCGATCTGGGCCATGCGCTGAATCCCGAGGTCACGGGCGAGCTCGGAAGCATCAATGTTTTGTTCGTCCCTGTGGGCGGCCATTCCACCATCGGAGGCCAGGCCGCGGCGGACCTGGTGCGAAATATAAACCCCGGCTTCGCTGTGCCGATGCATTACAAAACTGCGGCTGAGAAGGCCGAACTCGAATTCCCCGAGAAGTTCCTTAAAGAGCTGGGTCTTAAGGATCTGGCCTCGCAGCCCAAGCTTGTAGTTACCAGGACCAATATCCCTCTTAGCACCCAGGTGGTATTGCTGGACTATCCGCATTAGCCTCGCTGATCGGCTTTGACATATAAAATGTCCTGACGTATCATTGCTCGATATGAGCGTCGCGAAGCGGATTTATGATCTCCAGCAGATCGAGCTTTCCATCCAGGACCATATCAAACAGCTTGAGGCTATGGAACTGCGCATCCGCCATAACGACCGGTATGAGCAGGCGGAAGCTGCATTGAAGACGGCTGAAAACGAGCGGGCCGGACTGGAAAAGCAGTATAAGGAGCTGGATGCCGAGGCCGAGGCGTTGAGGTCTCAGCTCGGGCAGATACAGAACAAGCTGTATGGCGGCAAGATCAAGAATCCCAAGGAGCTGATGGGCTTTGAGCAGGAAGCTTCCATGATCAAAGCCGGCCTGGATAAAAAGGACGATGTGCTACTGGATATGATGGAGAAGCTGGAGACGGACAGGGTCGGTATTAAGAAATTGAAGGATGTCTGCAAGGTTGCTGCCGACGACTGGGAGAGCGAGAAATCCGAGCTGAAGGGGCAGGTGGAGAAAGCAAAAGGCGAATTGAGCGAGCTCGAGAAGAGACGCGGCGAGTTGCTGACTTCGATCGACAAAGACACGATCGCCACGTATGAAGCTGTAAAGGGCAGGAAAGGTCAGGCCGTGGTCAAGGTTGAGCAGGGGCGCTGCCTGGGCTGCCGGGTGACGCTGTCCGTAAGTGAGATGCAGCACGCGCGTGGCAACGCCATAGTAACCTGCGGCAATTGCGGCCGCATTCTGTACTTGACATAGCCTTATTTGACCTGCCGTCGGTCAAGCTGTAGAGTAATTGAGCCAAGCAGGCCGGGTGACCGCTGCGGTTTTTAAAAATCGTAGAGGAAAGTCCGAACTCCATCAGGCGGGGTGCTGGGTAACACCCAGGGGGGGTGACCCTACGGAGAGTGCAACAGAAACATACCGCCCGTCGCACGATGGGTAAGGGTGAAATGGTGAGGTAAGAGCTCACCGGCGGCCGGGTGACCGGCCGGCCGTGCAAACCCCACCCGGAGCAAGACCTAATAGGGGGCGATGGCTTGCCTGGGCTGACCCCGGGTTGGTCGCATGACCGCCGCGGCAACACGGCGGGTAGATGGATGGTCACCGCACCGCGCAAGCGGAGGCACAGAAATCGGCTTACAGGCCTGCTTGGCTATTATTCTTATCCGCTGCCGGAAATGCGCTACAATATATGACGGTCCGCTGAGTTCAGCATAAATAAAATTGTTTCCACTGGAGTTATTTAGATGCATATGAGAAAGAAAGCTGTAATTTATATACTGCTGGCGCTGGTCATGCTGGTCGGCAGCCTGCCCGTGCTGGCCTGCGATTTCAAATTCACACCGAGTGATTCCGATAAGAAAGTACTTCAGGGATTGCCGCCGGAGTTCCGCAGCATCAGCCAGGCCTGGGATTTGCTGCAGAAGAATTACATCGATAAATCCAAGCTCGACCCGGTCAAGATGGCCCAGGGCGCCATACGGGGTATGGTGGCGGCGGTGGATGATCCCTATACCGAGTACTTTTCACCACAGTCATTTGAGTCCACCATGATCGATTTAACGGGCCTTTACTATGGCATAGGCGCTTACATAGGAAAGAAGGAAAACCAGATAATAATTATTTCAGCCATGCCCGGTACACCCGCGGAAGAGGCAGGATTGAAGTCGGGAGACATGATACTCAAGATAGACGGGCAGTCCACTACCCAGTTGAACACAACAGAGGCCTCGCAGAAGATAAGGGGCCCGGCGGGAACGGAGGTCAAGCTCTTGATTTATCGGGAAGGCGACAAGGAACCCGTCGAGAAAAAGATCACCAGACGCGAGATCAAGATAGATTCGGTTAAATTTGAAATGCGCGGGCAATTCGCCTATATACGGATACAGCAGTTTATAGTTCCCACAATCAATGACTTCACGAAAGCGTTGACGGAGGCCAATCGACAGGGGGCCAAAGGCGTTATACTCGACCTGCGCGATAATCCAGGCGGCCTGCTTTCAGAGGCTGTAGATGTATCCAGCCAGTTCTTGATTCGCGGTATTGTGGTTAAGACCGTGGATAAGGACGGACTGGAGACGGTCCAGAAGGTGAAGCCGGGCGGCATAGCCAAAGATATACCGTTGATAGTGCTGGTCAATAAGGGCAGCGCCAGCGCCAGCGAGATCGTAGCCGGTGCGCTGCAGGACAACGGCCGGGCCAAGCTGGCAGGTGAGAAGACATTCGGCAAAGCCAGCGTACAAAATTTCATCAGGCTCGACGACGGCTCTGCCATCAAAGTAACCACGGCGCACTACTACACACCCAACGGCACGCTTATCAGCGACACCGGCCTGACCCCCGATTATCCGTTGGACCTCAAGGACGAGGAGTTGATTAAGTGGGCCGAGAATTATCTGAACGATATTATCTCGCAGCAGCCCGCGCCATCCACTGCTAAATAGAACAGGGGCAAAGGCTAAGCGACGGCCATAGCAGCAAAATACCTGTGCAGCCTGTCATCGCCCGTCAGCTCGGGGTGAAAGGAGGTCGCCAGCAGCCTGTCCTGAACGGCTGTCACAATCTGACCGCCGGGCAACCTGGCCAGCACCTGCACGCCCTCTCCAACCTTCTCTATCAGCGGTGCGCGGATAAATACTGCCGGGAACGGCCCTCCCTTTATGCCGGATAACCGTAGCTGCGTTTCGAAGCTGTCTACCTGGCGGCCGAAAGCGTTGCGCTTTACCGTGATGTCCATGAGTCCGAGGGTCTCCATGGGGGTGCCATCGGGGTTCGCCGCCTTTCTGGCCAGACATATCATGCCGGCGCAGGTGCCCCACACCGGCACACCCTTCTTGACCAATTTTTTTACCGGCTCGATTAGTCCGAAGCTGTCCATCAGCTTCATCATGGTGGTGCTTTCGCCGCCGGGTATGATCAGTCCTCCGACCTGCTCCAGATGATGAGGCAGCTTCACCTCAATGGCATTGACGCCGATCCCCCGGAGCATAAGTAGATGCTCAATAAAAGCGCCCTGTAGAGACAGGACTCCTATAGTCGGATTATTTTTTTTCTTGCTTGATATCCCGGCAGTCATAATTTATGTGCGCCGCCCGCCTTCGAAGGCGGGCGGCGCATGTCCTCGTTTAAAACGGTGAGATTATACTACAGGACAGGTAAATATTTCTTGATCTCGTACTCAGTTACCTGGATCCTGTAATTATTGTATTCCACTTTCTTGTTCTTGATAAAGGCATTGAAGAGGTGGTCTCCCAGCGCTCTTTTAACCAGCGCGCTTTTTTCGGTCAGTGCAATAGCCTGGGAGAGGCTGCCCGGCAATGTTTTAATACCGCGCCTCCGCCTCTGTTCCTCGCTCATCTGGTAAACGTTCTCTTCGACGGGCGTGGGCGGCTCAAGCTCTTTCTCTATGCCCTCCAGGCCGGCTGCCAGCATTACGCTGAAAACAAGGTAGGGATTGCAGGCCGGATCTGGCGAGCGGTATTCCATGCGGGTGGCCATTTCGCGTCCGGGCTTGTATTCGGGCACCCTGATCAGGTCCGCACGGTTGCGCCGGGCCCAGGAGATATAGACGGGCGCCTCGTAGCCGGGCACCAGACGTTTATATGAGTTGACCCACTGGCTGGTGACGGCGGTTATCTCAGGAGCGTATTTAAGCAGTCCGGCGATATAGCTCCTGGCTATTTTGGACAGGTGGAACGGGTCGTTTTTATCGAAAAAGGCGTTTCTGTCGCCCTTGAAGAGCGATTGGTGCACATGCATGCCGCTGCCGTTCTCCCCGAAAATAGGTTTGGGCATGAAGGTCGCGTATACACCGTTCTCCATGGCCACCTGCTTGACCACCAGTCTGTAGGTCATAACATTGTCCGCCATGGTCAGCGCATCGGTATAGCGCATATCGATCTCGTGCTGGCTGGGAGCGACCTCGTGGTGCGAATACTCGATGCCGATACCCATCTCCTCCAGTGCCAGTACCGTCTGCCTGCGCAGGTCGACTGCCATGTCCAGCGGAACCAGGTCGAAGTAGCCGCCGGAATCGAGTATCTCGGTGCTGCTGCTGTTCTTGAAGTAGAAGAACTCTAGCTCGGGTCCCACATAGAAGGTGTAGCCCAGGTCGGCGGCCCGCTTGAGGTTCTGCTTGAGTATATACCTGGGATCGCCCTCGAAAGGTTTTCCCTCCGGCTTATAGATATCGCAGAACATGCGCCCGACCGACTGCTCCTTGGGCCTCCAGGGCAGCAGCTGGAAGGTGTCGGGATCCGGCATGGCGATCATATCGCTCTCGTCGATGCGGGCATAACCCTCAATGGACGAGCCGTCGAAGCCCATGCCTTCCTCCATGGCACGCTCAAGCTCCTCGATCGTGATAGAGAAACTCTTGAGGAAGCCAAGGATGTCGGTGAACCACAGGTTAATGAATTTAATGTCGTGCTCCTTTGCCATTTTGAGTACGTATTCAACGGCTTCATCTCTGTCTTTCTTTGCCATATTTCCTCCTGGTATTTTATTTATTTCATCAAGCAGAATGTTTTCTGCCGATCACACCTAATTTAACAGCCATTTGTTACAAACAGATTAATTAATCAGTGGGAAAGCCCTTTCGGGCCGGGTAATTACGCTGTTTTTACCCGTTATTTATACAGTTTAGTAATATTTTCCCGTCATTTAGAGGTTATGCAGGTTTCTCCATTGTCGCTTGTCCTTACCCTGACGGCGGTATCCACCGGCAGAATGAAAATCATGCCGTCCCCTTCCCGGCCGGTTTTGGAGGCCTGACATATGGCGTCAACTGCAGGCTGGCTATACTCTTCGGATAAGACCACTTCCAGTTTAACTTTCGGCAGGAAATCGACCCTGTATTCTCCGGCACGCCACTGCAGGGCTATACCTTTTTGTCTTCCCCTGCCGCTGACTTTGGTCACGGTCATGGCATGAATTCCGATTTTCTCGAGAGCCAGCTTAACCGCGTCCAGTTTTTCAGGCCTTAATATTGCCTCTATCTTCTTCATTACAATACACCTCCGTAAGCGTTTTCGCCGTGTTGTGATATATCCAGCCCCACCGATTCTTCCTCTTCCCTGACCCTCAGCCCCACGGTCGCTTTGAGAGCGCTGGCGAGCAGCCATGACACTACGAAGGAATAGATGACGGTTGCAGCAATGGCCGCCAGCTGCACCGGAACCTGCATCCAGTTTCCGTCCAACAGGCCGGAAGCTGCAGGATTGACGATTGTGGTGGCAAAGATGCCGGTGGCCACTGCTCCCCAGATGCCGCCCATGCCGTGGCAGGCGAATACATCCAGAGACTCATCTATCCGAGCCGTTTTTGATCTCCAGATCATTACGTAATATGAGATAACCGACGCAATGGCTCCAATCGGTACTGCAGCCCAGACGGGAACATAGCCGGCCGCCGGGGTAATAGCCACCAAGCCTACGACTGCGCCGGTTGCCGCGCCGAGCACAGATGGTCTGCGG
>JBAZLT010000087.1:0-6703 GCA_041650115.1 Dehalococcoidia bacterium
ACGGCGGCACCTGCTATTCGTCCCAGACAGAGGCCACCAGGTATTGCCAGGCGGCTCAGACCTGCTGGTGCTGCGCCAACGGCAAGGTTTATCAGACCACACGTACCCAGTGCACACAGTACGGCGGAAAATGCTATTCATCCCAGAGCGAGGCCACCAGGTACTGCCAGCCTTTAATACGCACTCCCTTACTACAATAAGGATTTCCCCGAGGGTGGTATTGATCGAATGCGAATTGAGATGGAGATGGTGATATGAAAATAGAGAGTGACAGGAAACAGAGGCCGGCGGTAGTTTCAAAGCTTTGCATATGTTTACTGATTGTATTAATCATGGCTGCAGCGGGATGTTTGACAGTTACTCCCAATCCGGTAAATGAAAATCTGAACGAGTGTCAGTCGTTTACCACCACCTTTAGCCCGGTAGGGCAAGTCTGCCCCACCGGACCTTTTACATATTTCTACTGGTTGTCGGGCGCGCCTCCCGCCTGGGTGGTGCTGGATGAGAATACAGGTGTGCTCACGGCATGTCCTCCCCTGGGATCTGTCGGAGTGCATAACTTCTCCGTGGGCGTAACAGAGATGTGGCCGGGGCCGGTGCCCCCACCCTGTGCTACAGCCTCTCCCGCTGCCCCCGTGACTCTGACAGTGGCAGCTATTGTAGCTCCTGCTCCGCTGACTATTTTAGACACCTTCGTTATGGCCTGGTCGATGGAGGGGATGCCTTTCTACCTGCCTCTCAGCGCTACAGGCTGTTCGGGCAACTATACCTGGAGCGCGGTAGACCTGCCGCCGGGACTCGTGCTTGATCCGATAACCGGTGAGATAACCGGAGTTCCGCCTCCCGGCTCCGCCGGCATTTACAATGTAACGGCCACGGTTACCGATAATTTTTATACCTGTGCGGACTGCTGCCCGCCCGCCAGCCGTCCCTTTGTTCTGGTGATAGATTCGTATGGAGACTACCTGGGCGGCATAGATTACGGCTCCACTTATGATTTCGTTGTAGAGATCGGGCCGGGCCTGACCGCGGGAGCAACACCGGTGCTGATCGATGGTTCGCCGGAGGCCACACTGGGCGGAAACCAGTCGGCATCCTTCAGCGCACATCCGGGCGAGATGCACCTCACCAGCGTCGATCAGTCCGTACCGGGAGCAGATCCCAATGTCAGGTACGGCGTGACGGGGCCGCACCAGATTCTGGTAAGCGACACCAACCTGGTAGCCCACTATGATTATGCCGTCGAAGTATTCATCCAGACCGGCAGCGATCCGGCCGGCGTGTCCGAGCCGCCCGGTACGGGTTACCACGCTCTGGGCAGCAGTTTTACCAGCAGCGCTGCCAGTCCGGTAACCATTTCATCTCTGCCGGATGTAAAATACGTTTTCAAACAGTGGACCCTGACGGACGGCAGCACCAGCCCCTGGCGCGACCTGTCATTCAACGTCAGCCAGGCCGGCAACGTCAAAGCGGTCTACGATACCTACTATCAACTCACACTCAAGTCAGATTACCCGCCCGTCAATGAAACGTCATGGGAGCTCAAGGACAGCACAGCCTCATACAATCTGGCGCTGCAGCCCATACCTATGAACGGGTTCTGGGGTTTACTGGGAGGCAGGATGATCGCGCAGAACGGCAGCGGCACCGTGCTCATGACGGGCCCGCAGACCAGGGTGCTCACCTGGGCCTATGACTATACAATACCGATTATCATTCTGGCAGCGATAGTGCTCGTGATCGTCGGCATTGTGCTGCTGATAGTGTTCCTGCGCAAACGATCGAAAGCTGGCGCCGGCGGAGGCATCAAAACGACAACGACGTAAACGGTTTCGAGATTCAGCCGATAGAAAGGCCGTCCTTGAGGACGGCCTTTCTTATATCAGGACCAAGTTTCCTTTCTTCTCAGGCTTCCTTCTGTATGCCGCTATAAATATCAATAATCTCCTGCAACGTAACCGCCCTGGGATTGTTGGCAAGGTGCCTTTCGTCCGCGGCCACCTCCGCTGCCATGGCCGGGATGTCCCAGGCGATCTGTGGAAGACTGCAATACTTCCGGCGCAGGGATTCCAATTTATCAGCATGGCCGGCATCGAAGCGGTTTATCTTCATCAGGTAGGGCAGCACTGCTGCCAGGGACTGGCCGTGCGTCATACCGCGGTTGGAAAGCGGGTAGGCCAGAGCATGTCCCAGCGTGGTCCCCGTGCCGGTCAGCGCCATTCCGGCCATCAGACTCCCTGAGGCTATCCTGCGCCTGCCCTCAGCTTCACCGGACAGCGCCCGTTCGACGTTGTCCCGGGTCATGTGGTACGCCTTCAGCGCGAGCGCGCGCGTAATGTCGTTGCCCTTCCTGGCGCCGTAGCTTTCCACGGCATGCGACATGGCATCCATAGCCGAGCAAATCATGATTGCGGGGGGCAAAGTCATCAGCAGGTCCGGATCGACTATAGCTGCATCCGCAGCCAGCCTTGGTTCGCTGAATGATTTCTTGAGCCCCTCAACCAGCAGAACGGAATTAAAGGTGACCTCGCTGCCGCTGCCGGCTGTCGTGGGTATCATGATTTTCGGTATGCCAAGTTCGAGAGCGGTCTTTTTGGCCACGTCCATGGCGCTACCACCGCCGATCCCGGCCACGATGTCCGGCTTTACCTCCCGGGCGAACTCAAGACATCTGTTTGAATCTTCCAGGGAAGGTTCGGGTGGCGTGGAGGAAAATATCTTGGTGTCGATCGCCGCCCTTTCAAGATCAGAGAGGATATCTTTTATCGACTGCCGCTCCGACATGCCCCTGCTCGTGACAATGAGTAGCTTGCTTCCGCCGAGTCCTATGATCTCACCGCTCAGCCTGCGCACCGTTCCCTCACCGAATATGATTCTTGTGGGCAATCGAAATTCGAAGCTGCCCGTGCCGGCTGTGTAAAAATAGATGGAAGTGTCGATTATCAATTTTAATACCTTCTTTTTTCGAAGTGTATCAGCAGTTCAGGCCTTCAGGCTGCGGGGCCGAAATGCTTCAGCATCACCAGGTTGTCGAATTCACTGGTATTGGTGATCGCTATCCCATCACGGGCCGACTCGCAGGTGATAAAAAGCTCGTCCGCCGTCATCTGCCCGAAGCGAATAAGCTCCGGCGATTCCACCCCCAGAGCGCCGAAGGTGCCCCTGCCCTGTATTACGATAACCCCGTAGGCCGCATCATCCCGGATGGTGGCTGTTCTGCCCGGATATACTGTCAATTCCCTGGCGCTAAAGAAAGGGGAATTGTACACGATGTCGTATTCCTCATATCCCAGCTCCTGCATCTCTTCCAGCGGCTTAACCGGCCGGGGAGGCAGGAACCTGTTCGTGTAGAAAGCCGGGTCGGTGTTAAGCTCCCAGTCGATCATGTCCACCAGATAGTCGAGATCCATGCGGTGTTCCGGCGGCACATCCTTGACCAGCAGATCGTAAGGTATATATCTGTTCCAGGTAAGCGACTGGTACATGCCGAAGACGTCAGATGCCCTCTGCGGCTCATAGGTGAGCATTGAGCCCGGCGCGTGCAGAACACCCGCAGGCACATCCCATCCGGTGCCGGGCGACAGCCGGTATGCGCGGGACAGGTTCAGAATACCGTTGTCGCCGCTGTTCCATCTTTCCAGGCAGCGGCGCACGTCCTCTTTCTTTGTCCCGGGATTCAAGCCGAAGAATGTATAAGGAAAAAGGCCGCCGTGATTATTGAGCTGAGCCGGAAAATAATAGCCCTCGGGCTTTCCCTTACGGCCCACGCTGGCTGCGTGCGAATCGCTGAGGTGAAGGTGTAGCGGCAGCGGTTCGAGGTTATCGAAGAACTTGCTGTACATGGTCCACCCGCCGTATTTCTTCATCACCCCCTGGCCGAGTATACCTTTGCCGAATGTTTCTATGGCCTCCTTTAATAGGATTTTGCCATTATTGCTTCCATCGTCACAGTAGATATAACTCAGCCCTTCGTCCTGCAGCGTCAGCGGGCCGTTGTCAGCCCTGGTGGTGGATGCAAACCAGCGTTCGTCAATGCCGCCGCGGTCGGCGCCGAAAGCATAATAATCATCAGGGTGGAGCTTCAGCCTTCTGCCTGGGATGCAGAAAGAGCGGGGCACCCAGTTGGGACACAGCCTGAGCACACCTTTTCCTTTGTCCAGAGCGGCTTCCAGAAGTTGTTTCTTCATAGCTTAAAGAGCGTTGATCCCGGGCAGATAAATCATAGTATCGATATTATCGACGTCGCCCTGCGGAACAACTATCAGACGATTATGTCCTCTGATCTCGATCTCTAAGCTGCGGTGCCCCGGCTCAAGATAAGCGGATTTTATCGCCTTCCATTTGCTGCCTTTGAGAGTTATTTCCAACCGCTGGGATTTTCCCTTCATATTGATCGTATGCAGCAGCACCCCGTCCCGGTAAAAGCATGCGACGGTGTTGAAGTCCTGCTTGTCGACTAATAAGCCCCCAGGCGCAAATCCCAGATATCTGATGGGGTATGCACCGAGGAAAAGCTCCTTCCTGGGTATGTACCATTCTCCCAGTGTCTCCAGCTGCCTGATGTGATCGGGGTCCAGGCTGCCGTCCATCAGCGCGGGTGTGCCGCAAGCGAATTTGCCGCTGCAGGCCATTACTACAGCCGCCTGGCGCACAAACTCGTATATATCTTCCCGCAGCTTCATGTCCTGCCACCAGACGGAGGTCGGAGTGATCAGCTCCCAGGGATGTGTAAACATCATGCGATAGAGATTGGCCCATTTCCAGGTGCTGGTCAGGACCGATATTATACCTCCAGCCTCTTCACGTTTGCCGATAAATGGTCCATCGAGGGCATGTGCCTCTCCCGACGAGAAGTGCTGGTCCTTGTGTGAGGAAAAGAACATGGATGATAGATTAAAAGCCAGCACAACATCCGGGTGTTTACGTCTTAAGAAGGCAATCGAATCTTTGGTGGTCTTATCAGCCCACCACCAGTCCAGCCATATACCGTTCGGCCTGTACTGTCCGATTATCTCATCATAATGTCCCAGCAGGTATTCGCGGTATATCCTGTATTTCTCCTCGGGAAGCAGCCCCAGGAACGAAGGCGTGATGTGGGGATCGGGCTGTATGGAATCGAACTGCGGACTGTGATCGAAGACGGACGAATAATAGTATATGAATGTGATATTCTCTTTTCTGCTGAGCTCGGCGAATTTGCCCGCGTAATCGACCTCGGTCTTCCAGTTGGTCAACCCGGTGTTGAACCAGCAGATGCCGTCATGCCATTTGGTCTCAAAACTGTGGTAGTCAACACCGATCTTTTTACTGAGCGCCACCCAGTCCTCAATCTTACAGTAAGGGCCGTTGAATTTGAGATTGCCCGCGTCATCCGCCATGGATTTGTTGAACTCGATATAATCGCGGTCCCAACCCACATCCGGGCGTTTCTCTATCTGGTACTGCACGCAGACGCCGGCCTTCTGCCACCATTTGCGGCCGTCAGGTCCTAATGGGCGAGTTTTTGTACCTGATAATGCCAGTTTCACAACCCTGCCTGCAATCATCGCCATGCTCCTGTATGTTTCAGCCCGGGTAGCGAAATTCCACTTCATCAACTCGCTCATAATAGCCTCTCCTGTGAAATAATCCAGTTTACCGCTGATTTCCCTTGTGAATCCGCATCCAATGGTACCTTCGTTTTGCCTCCAACCACGGCATTAAATTACTCGCATCCGTCTTCACTGTCAACAGCATAATGCAACATAAAAGATACGCTCATCGAATTTTTGGTAGAATTATTATTGATTTCTAATGCAACAAGCGCTGGCTAATTCATCTCTCATGGAATAATGTTATGAAACAGCACAGGATCTCAACAGGAATGATAAAGCCAGGATGGCTGCTGAATATACTGATTGTCGGCTGCCTCATGCTTGGAATGGTCTCCATCAGCGCCTGTGCGAGCAGCAACACAACTCAATCGCAGACCAATGCCGGGCAACAGTCTGATGAGACAACTCCTCCCGTTACGACACCGCCGATTTCCCCCACACCTCCGAGCAGCTCTCCATCCACACCGGCGCAGAATCAACAGGTTCCGTCTCAGCCCGCCCCGGCTTCGAATCCTCAGAGCACCCTTGACTCAACGACTGTAATAACCAAACAGGCATCGACCATGACACTCACGCTCCAGGACGTGGGACCGGGATGGGCACTGGGGACAATGATTCCGCAGGCGATACAGCAGGCAATGTCGTTTAGCAGCTCATACTTTACACAGGGTTCAATCTATGCACCCACAATTCAGGATCAGGTAGCCGTTTATCGCACTATCTCCAGTGCGGAGAGCGCTTATGCGAAAGAGAAACAGACGAATACGGCATCGTCCAATCCGGACATCGGTGATGAATGCCTGCTCAATAATTCTGTGCCGATCAACAAAGTATTGATATTCCGAAAGAATAATGTGGTTGCGTGGATCTGGCTCAAGCAGTATAAAGAAGGCGACATAGAGCACTATGGCCGTTTGATGGAGCAGAAGATCATTGCTGCAGCAACTGCCCCGACACAACTGCCAGCACCGGCAGTGACCCCACCTGTTGAGCAAACCCCAGAGGCGCCTGCCAACTATGATCCTGTCACCATAACTAAATCGATGGAAGGCATCGTCAATAAACAGGCATATGATATGGTGCTGAGCCAGAATGACATGGGATCCGGG
>JBAZLT010000088.1:0-6673 GCA_041650115.1 Dehalococcoidia bacterium
TATGTACGGGGTTACCGTCATGCTGCCCCGGTCTGCCAGGATTCCGCCCGGCTCGAGGCTGACCATCGTAGCGTCGGTGGTGCTCCAGTACAGCGTGACGGCGCCGCCGGGAGCAACATATGTCTTGTCAGAGGAAAAATACTGTACGACAGGCTGTTTGACCTGCTGAACGACCGAGCCTGTGACAATCACCTGCGTCCTGGCCGAGGAGCTGCCCGTGGAGTTTTGCGCAGTGAGCGTATACTGCGCGGTCTGCGAGGGCGAAACCGTCATGCTCCCCTGCAGGGCGACGTTGCCCACGCCGTTATCTATGTAGACCTTGGACGCGCCCGTCACCACCCAGCTTAAGGTGCTGTATTCGCCGGCCTTGATGACCGCCGGCGAAGCCTGGAATGTATTCACAACGGGCAGGAAGCTCATCCCGCTGATTTCGCCGGGAAGAGAGCTGCATCCGGGGAGAGCAAGTACAACCAGAAGGAAAACCAGGATAAATCCCGCAACACTTCGCGATCTCATTTCTCACCTCACTGTATTATTCAATACCGGGACAGATAATGATTTTACATCCATTTCTGACCTTCCAACAAAAGAAACGTGCGGCTGATACCGGATGTTTATGCTTTTCACACCGGCAGCCTTATTATCAGCCGATAGGATGATTGGTAATCAGACTTCCGTACTCCACATTAAGTAACATGCAGTGCCCGCGCGGATTCACAGCGCTACACAGTAATTCACTCCTTCCCTGCGCTGCAAGATACATGACCTGTCATCAGTAAAACTCCAGGGTGATTTGCCGTCAATGGCAGGCACGGGACGTTCTCAGCCATATTACCCGTCCTGATCAAGTTTCTAACGTGCAACCCGGCCAGGCGCTGTTTTGCTGTATGCTATATGTCTGAAAAATATTTGCACAGGAGGCGCGCCGATTATGGAATCACCTGTCGTTAAGGTCAAGATACTGGGCATCTCGGGGACACCCATCAAGGACGGGAACTGCGACAAGCTGGTGCAGGTGGCATTGAAAGCGGCGGCGGGGGTGCCGGGGGTCGAGACTGAGTTCGTTACGCTGTCGGACAAGAAAATCGCTGAGTGCAGGCATTGCCAGTGGTGCGTAAAAAACAAGGCCCGCTGCAAGATCAAGGACGACGTCCATGACGTGCACGACAAGATGTTCGCCGCAGACGGCATCATCATGGGCGGTCCGACCTACTGCCAGGTGCTGAGCACGCAGCTCCAGAACGTCTTCTTCAGGGGCAGGGAGGAGATATTTTTCGGGCACCGTTGCAACGGCAAGGTAGGCGGCGCGCTGACGCTGGGATGGTTCGGCGTCGGTATGGAGTTCGCCGTCAAGGTCATCGAACAGATGATGATGAGCTGGCAGATCATGCCCGTGGCCAGGAGCACCGCCATCGTAAGCACTTTCTGGAAAGGGGAGCACGTCAGGTACCAGGAGAACGGCGTAATGGACCACCCCGCAGGCGTCTTCGGCGCCATGGGTGTCGGCACCACCGTAGCCAAATATGCGCAGATGATGAGATATGCCAGGGACGCCGGCGTGGGAATCGCATCCCAACCTAAGTAGCCCCGGGAATTGGTCAGGCCGGGGAGCAGGGAGTACAATCAAATCATCCCCGGCAGTTGATTATCGGTATCAATTGCCTCCTTGAGTAATGTAAAAAAGGAGATGTCGGATGGCGGACGGACAGGAAAGGCGCAGAATTTTTGGCGAACGGAGGCGTCGGCCTGATTCGGCGCCTCCCGGTGGACGCGAGCGGGTGGAAGCTCCTCAACGGCGCGAGTACCCCACGGGCGGCGGCTATGATACGGGCGGAGGATTCGGGACGGGCGGCGGATTAGACTCAGGCGGCCTGGGGGGTCTGGGTGGCCTGCTGGGCGGATTGGGCGGGCTGTTCGGCATGGGCGGTGTCAATAACCGCCAGACCGGAGGCAGCGGATGCCTGACCGGAAATATGGGCTGCCTGCTGATGGGCGTAATTATCCTGGCGGTGCTGCTAATCGCCTTTCTCATGTTCTCGGGCGTCTGCAGCATGCCCGCCGGCATGGACCAGTTTGAAGACCAGTCCGCGCTGTTTGACCAATCCGGTCTGCAGGAAGACTCCGGTTTTACGCAGTCAACACAACCCGCGCAAACGACTGCCCCTCTCGCGATCACACCGGCTACCAGCGGACAGAAATGGCTGGTCATGCTCTACCAGGACGCCGATGACAGGATACTGGAAAAGGATATTTTCATCGATCTGAACGAGGTTGAGAAGGTCGGCTCCTCCGACCTCGTTAAGATAGTAGCGCAGATCGATCGCTTCAACGGCGCCTACAGCGGCGATGGCAACTGGACGGGCGCCAGGCGATTCTTAATAACCCGGGACGAAAACCTGGGCAGTCTGCGGTCGCAGCAGATCGCAGACCTGGGTGAGCTTAACATGTCATCGGGACGGACGCTGGTGGACTTCGCCACCTGGGCTATTAAAACGTACCCGGCTGACAGGTATGTTCTCATCCTGTCCGACCACGGGTTGGGCTGGCCGGGCGGCTGGAGCGATTCCAGCCCCAAGGCCAGCGATGACCAGAGCACCCCGCTGGGGACCCGCATGGGGGACCTGATCTACCTGAATGAACTTGACAGCGCGCTGGGGCAGATCCGCTCTACCACCGGCATCGACAAGTTCGAAATGATCGGGCTGGACGCCTGCCTGATGGGACAGCTCGAGGTCTTCACTGCGCTGGAGCCGCATGCCCGCTACGCGGTTGCCTCCGAGGAGGTCGAGCCTTCCCTGGGCTGGGCCTACGCCGGATTTCTAAAAACACTCTTAGAGAATCCCAATATGAATGGCGCGCAGCTCGGGCGCAACATCGTGGAAAGCTATATCGACGACGACCAGCGCATCACCGACAGCAGCGCACGCGCCGACCTGCTGGGCGAGGGCTCCCCATTGTCCAGCCTGTTCGGCGATTCATATAATATGTCCTCGCAGGGACTCGCCCGCGAGATGGGACGTGATTCGACGCTGACCGCGGTGGACCTCTCAAAAATAGGCCAGGTCAACAGCAGCCTGAACCAGCTCGCCTTCACTTTACAAAAGGCCAATCAGCAGGCGGTGGCCGGCGGGCGCACCTACGCCCAGAGCTTCACCAGTATCTTCGGCAGCCAGGTCCCACCCTCATACATAGACCTGGGCAACTTCCTGCAGATAATCAAACAGAAGAGCAACAACGCCCAGGTGAACCAGGCGGCTGACACAGTGCTGGCTGCCATCAGCCAGGCGGTGATCGCAGAGAAACACGGGGCGGATGTGCCTGGCGCAACCGGTATCTCCATTTACTTTCCCAATTCGCAGCTCTACAAAAACTCGGTGTCAGGGCCCCAGTCTTATACCGCCATCGCCAACCGCTTCGCCGGCCAATCGCTGTGGGACGATTTCCTGGCCTATTTCTATACCGGACGCAAATTCCTGCTGACGGACACCCAGCCCATCATACCCTCCGGCGCAACAATAAAATCGCCGGCGGCCGGAGGCATCAGCATATCAGGGATAACCGCCTCCAGCACGCAGGCCGACCCGCGCAACCCGGTCATGTTGAGCGCAGACATCAGTGGAGATAATATCGGATATATCTATCTCTTCGCCGGATATTACGATGCCCGCAGCAACTCGGTTTTTGTGGCGGACCAGGACTACATCGAAAGCCCCGATACCCGCATGGTGAAGGGGATCTATTATCCCGACTGGGGCAAGGGCGCATTCACCCTTGACTTCAAATGGGAACCGATAATCTTCGCCGTCGACGACGGGACCAACCGTGTGTATTGCCTTTTCAAGCCGGAAAGCTACGGACGCAGCTATACGGAGGCCGTCTATACGGTGGACGGTACCTACACATTCGCCGACAGCGGTGAGCAGAGCCGGGCCTTCCTGTACTTCAGCGACGGCGCTCTGCGCAAAGTGCTGAGCTACACGGGGCAGAGCGAGGCGGGCGCTCCCCGCGAGATAACGCCAGCCCCGGGTGATAAATTCACCGTCAGCGAGACATGGCTGGACCTGGACGGCAGCGGCAACGTAACCGGCACGTCATACCAGGAGGGAGGCACGCTGACCTTCGGCAGGCAGCCTCTTACCTGGAAGACGCTGGATGCCGCGCCCGGTGAATACAAGGTCGGCTTTGTGGTGGAGGACCTGGACGGCAACCGCCAGCAATCGCTCACACAGATATCCGTACAGTAGCCTTTAAATTGCTGCGAGCAGCAATTTAAAGGCACTGCGTAATGACGGAGCCCCTGCAAATAGCAGCTATTGCGGCTGTATCAGCGGCCCTTTTTGAACTTGGGGTCGTACTCAAATGCCATTCTGACCCTGGCGCGGTAGCTGATGACCTTTCCCTTCTCGACGTGCACATAAAATTTCTGTACATCGGCGACATGCACGCCCTTTACCCTTTTGGATGCCGCCGCGACAGCGGTCGCCACGGCCTTGTCAAACGATTCAGAGCTGGATCCGATTACGGTGATTACCTTGGCGACAGTATTTTCCATATACAATCCCTCCAATAAGGTATTTCAACCAACGCTAAAACCAGGCCGCCTATTTTTCGCTGATCTTGGCAGTGGGCGCGTTCTTCTTGACTGACTCTATGCCTTTTACCGCGCTTGTTTTACTCGTATACCCCTCGCCCACGGCGATGACCTGCCCATTGGTCGCCAGTAGCTTCCAGCGGTATTCCCCTTTCTTGTCCTTGTACAGCTCGAATTTTGCAGCCATTTAAACCCTCCTTTTGATATTTCATTCCCCGCCTTTCAGGCGGGGCGAAATTCCAATTTACCTGAACATGCCCTGTATGGCCTGCATCATGGTGGAAGCCACCAGGTTGCTGGACTGCTGGCGGTAGCCGCCGCCCATGGCGCTGCTGGCCACCACCGCATTGACGATCGCCTCCAGGTTGCCGCCGCCGCGCTGCTTTGTGCTCATAAAGGCCATGCCGGCCTGCAGCAGGTCGCCCAGGTCCAGGCCATCCTGTCCCTGCTGCCCTTGCTGCCCCTGCTGTCCGCCGCCCAGCAGCGAGCCGAGCACGCCACCGATGCCGCCTCCCTGCTGTTGGGGCTGCTGTCCACCACCAAGCAGCGAGCCCAGAACGCCGCCGATCCCTCCAGCCTGTTGCTGCGGCTGCGGCGCCTGCCCGCCGCCCAGCAGTGACTGTATCAGCGTCATGGCATTGGCCGGCGTTACCTGCTGTCCCTGGAATTCCCGCGAGGCCTCCTCCAGCCCATTTGCATACATCTGAGATGAGCCGCTCTTGCGCTGGCGCAGCATCTGGGCGGCGTACTCCAGCTGGTCGGCGGGATCGGCGCCCCTGTGCTCGCGCATGGCCTGCGTGATCACCTCGAAGGTGTCCACCATGTTGTCGCCGTGGTCGTGATTATTGTCGTCGGCGTCGTTAAGCTGCTGCCTGTTGTCGGCAAGCGTGCCCGTGACTGTTTGAAAGAGTTGTGCCAGGTCTATGGACTTAGATTGATTGGCCATAATCATCTCCTGTACTGTTATTCTTATGCGAATATACTATCGAGGACAGACACCATGCTCTGCACACGATACAACGTACGATGACAGGGATATCTGTACAAGCGCTCATCTGCCCTCGTAAATTCGGGGCCGTCGACGGCCCAATTTACGGTTCTCCTCAACTCCCAGGCGCAAAACCGGTGCAAACCAGCGGATATACGACCGACAACACATGTCGCCGCTCCACTCAAAACCGCCGGCCTTTATAATTTTATAGTGGCATATAAAAGTTATAAAGTCAAAATATTTATACTGTCGTTTACGACTATTTATCCCGCCTTCAGCAGTTCGCGCAGCTCGCGCTTCAATATTTTGCCTATCGCGCTGGTGGGCAGGTTGTCGTAGAACACTACCACCTTGGGCACTTTATAGGGAGCTTCGCGCTTCCTGATATACTCGCGTATCTTTTCCTTTTCGGCCTCGCTTTTCTCCACGCCCTCCTTGAGCACGATGGCGGAGGCCACCATCTCATTGCCGGGACGGCTGGGGTCCGGTATCCCGATCGAGGCGGCCAGCGCGACATCCGGATGCTCGACGATGATATCGTCCAACTCGCGCGTGAAGACCTTGTAACCGGAGACGATGACCATATCCTTGAGACGATCGACGATATAGATGTAGCCTTCGTCATCCATGCGGCAGATATCTCCGGTGTAGAACCAGCCGTCTTTCATGGCATTGGCCGTCTCCTCCGGTTTGTTATGGTATTCCTTCATCACCTGCGGACCGCGCACCGCCAGCTCACCGGGCTCGCCGATGGGCACGGGCTCTTTGGTGGCCGGATCCACGATCTTGACCTCGGTATCGTTGATGGGCAGGCCGACCGACCCGAATTTACGTTTGCCGTAGCGGGGATTGGCTGCGATGAGAGGGCAGGTCTCGGTCATGCCGTAAACCTCGCTGAATTTATCCTTGCCCACGATGTCCTCGAATTCCTTGAGGTACTCCACCGGGAAGGGCGCCGCGCCGGCGATGCAGCCCCAGATGCCCGAGAAATCCAGCGCGCGGAACTCCGGTTTTTTCATCAGTTCGAGATAGATGGTCGGCACGGCCGTCAGCACGCTGGGCTTGTACTCCTTTATACATTTAATAATGAA
>JBAZLT010000089.1:0-6634 GCA_041650115.1 Dehalococcoidia bacterium
CGCCGCGGGCGCCAGCCCCGATAGCACCGTAGCAGCCAGGCATATAAGGGCGACGGCGATTACAGCGACCAATCTTATTTTGAGTGTCATACCTTTAACCTCCCCGCTTATCCGGCCAGCAGACTATTTCAGCTCTGGAGCCAGCGGTCAGAGTCGAACTGACGACCAGCTGTTTACGAAACAGCTGCTCTACCACTGAGCTACGCTGGCACGGAGCATAGTATACCGCGCAGGGAGGATTACGGGCAAGGCTGTCGCACGAGTATCACCGGTTGGCGTCTTTCATGATATATCTGAACGTGCAGTGATCTGCCTGCCCCACGTGATGGCGGTCATGCAGCACCAGCTTGATGTCCGGATTATAACCGTCCAGTATGGCATAGTCGGCATATTTGCAGTAGATCTTGCTGTAATCTCCCACGCCGAATTCACGCGAAGCGTTCCAGAAGGTGCACTCGCCGGCCTTGACCACCAGGTCATCGTTGTCCAGCTCCGGGTGCGGATCGAAATTGGAGCTGTCGATATCGCTGTATATCAACCAGTTCTTGAGTGACAGCGGCTGCCCCAGGTCTTTGACCACCGTGGCGATGCGCCTGCCCCTGGCTTTGCCGAAATCGTCTATGGCCTTTTTCAGCAATGCCTCGCCCTTCTCCTGGCCGAGCTCCTGTATGACGGCCCTGGCCACGAATCCGAAAAGAGCCCCTCCCAGTCCGAAGCCCGGCATCTGGTATTTGGCCGCCGCTGCCTTCTTATCCAGCACATCCGCCATATAGTCCCAATCGAATCCCTGCTTCTTCTCACGCTCGATATCGCCCATTCTGAACCTCCATTCCTTAACTAAGCATGTCATTGCCAGCATTTTACATCATTTCATTGCGAGCGATAGCGAAGCAATCTTTCCTACTCATCGTCATTGCGAGCCCGAAGGGCGTGGCAATCCTGTGTTCTGACAACACTCACAAGATTGCCGCGTCGCTACGCTCCTCGCAATGACACTGTGCAGAGACCTCGCAATGCTCCTTGAGGTAGTGTTATCATTATAGCCGCATTTTCAAATAACCACTCCGGAGGTTGCAGATGCCCTACAAACTGATCAAGGTGGAGATTAACGATGAAGTGGCCACTCTTACGCTCAAGCGGCCGGATAAGCTGAACTGCCTCAATGCGCCCATACTTCATGAGATGGCAAAGGCGCTGGCCGGACTTAACGCCGATGACGGCATAAAAGCCCTTATTATAATCGGCGAAGGGCGCGCCTTCTGCTCCGGCGCCGACCTGGCTGAGCGGCCGTTGGGAACTGACAAGAACCAGCCGGGTATCAGCCGCGCCGAGCATACCACGCCGTTCGTCAGCTTCGGCTGGGTGGTCAAGCATATCGTGGATTTCACCAAGCCCGTCATAGCTGCTGTCAACGGGATGGCGGCAGGCGGAGGACTGGCGCTGGCCCTGGCGTCCGATATTCGCATAGCGTCCGAAAACGCTGTCTTCTCGGCCATCTTCGTCAAACGGGGACTGGTACCCGACTGCGGCGTGTCTTACTATCTGCCCCGCCTGGTGGGCATCAGCAGGGCCCTGGAGATGATGTGGACGGGAGAGAAAATCGACGCACGTGAGGCGGAGCGCATCGGGCTGGTGAATAAAGTGGTGCCCCAGCAGGACCTGATGAAAGCCTCGTTTGAATTCGCACAGAGCCTGGCCAAGGGCCCCTCGCTGGCCATCGAGATGATCAAGACCATGGCCTATACCTCGCTCAAGTCCGACTCGGTTATGACCCAGATGGCCGTGGAGAACTTTATGCAGCAGGTCTGCATGGAGTCTGAGGACGTCAAAGAGGGCGTCATGGGCTTCCTGGAGAAGCGCCAGCCCAGATTCACAGGCAAATAGGTCACTGCATGCCCTTTCTTTTCACGTCATTGCGAGCCTTTTTTTTGATGTCATTGCGAGCCCGAAGGGCGTGGCAATCTTGTTTCTCTGACATTACTCACAGGATTGCCGCGTCGCTACCTGCCGCGCCTCCGGCTCGCAGCTTCGGCTCACCCTCGCAATGACGTGTGCAAAAGTTCGTCATAATACAAGAGTATTATTGACACGATAGGCCTAAAGAGATTAGAATTTCTCTCTGTCAGTTGCCTACTTGCTCATCATCAAGGCGGCCGTAAATAAAAAAGGAGTTGAATGCTTGTGCCCGAAGTCAGATTAGGAGAAGGGGAAAGTTTCGAGAGCCTGCTAAGGCGTTTTACCCGGAAAGTCCAACAGGAAGGAATAATCAGCGAAGTACGCCGCAGGGGCTTCTTCGAGAAACCCAGCATAAAGCGCAAGCGCAAAGAGGCAACCAAGCGCCGCAAAAGCAATAAAACTTCGTAATCCCTATGTCATTACAGGAAAAGATAAACACAGACCTTAAAGCGGCTATGCGCGCCCGGGACGAGCTGCGCATGCTTGTACTGCGCACCGTCCTGTCCTCGATAAATTACGCCGAGATAGCCAAGCAGAAAAAGCTGGATGACAGCGGTGTCATCGAGGTCGTCGGAAGGGAGATCAAGCAGCGCAAAGAGAGCATCGAAGCTTACGAAAAGGGCAACCGTGCCGACCTGGTGGCAAAGGAGAAGGCCGAAATGGCCGTCCTCTTGGAGTATATGCCAGCCCAGATGGGGCGAGACGAGATCACCTCGCTGGTTAAAGCCGTTATCGCCGAGGTGGGGGCCAAAGGCCCAGGCGACAAGGGCAAGGTCATGCAAAAGCTCATGCCGCAGGTCAAGGGCAAAGCGGACGGGGGCGAAGTCAACAGCATCGTCACCGACCTGCTGGGCAAGCTCTGAATTATCTCCCTCGGGCGCAGCTGAAGCAACGCCCCTACGACAACACCCTGTAGGGGCGAATTTTTAAATCCGCCCGAATATAATAACTAATATGAAATTCGGCATCGTTGTCTTCCCCGGCACCTGGAGCGATCGCGATTGCTTTTACTCGGTGCATAATATCTGCGGACAGGATGCGGTTTACATCTGGCACAAGGAGACCGACCTCACGGGCTGCGACTGCGTCATCCTTCCAGGCGGGTTCTCCTACGGCGACTACCTGCGCACCGGCGCCATCGCCCGCTTTTCGCCCGTCATGGAGGCCGTGGCCGATTTCTCCAAAAAAGGACGCCCCGTCATCGGCATCTGCAACGGATTTCAGGTGCTGTGCGAGGCTAATCTATTGCCGGGAGTGCTGAGGCAGAACGAGCACCTGCAATACCGCTGCCAGTGGACCTACCTGAAAACCGAGACCATCTCGACCCCATTCACCAACAAATGTAAAAAAGGACAGGTGCTTAAAATACCCATCTCTCACTACGAGGGCCGCTACTACGCCGGCGACGATGTCATAAAGGAGTTGGAGGACGGCGGGCGCGTGGCCTTCCGCTACGGCACACCCGCAGGAGAGATAACCGCGGCAGCCAACCCCAACGGCGCGCTTAACAACATCGCCGGCATTATAAATAAACAGGGCAACGTGCTGGGCATGATGCCCCATCCGGAGCGCTCCTGCGAGGACGTGCTGGGCAGTGTCGACGGAAATATCATCTGGGAGTCCATAATTGCCGGCATCTAAAGAGCAGTTGGAAGAGATTGCGCTCAGCCGCAAGGAATACAATCTGATTGTGAGCAGGCTGGGGCGCGAGCCGACCGAGGTCGAGCTCGGCATGTTCGGCTCCCTCTGGAGCGAACACTGCGGTTACAAGCACTCCAAGGCCCTGCTGAAGCTTTTCCCCACATCGGGAAAATACGTCCTGATCAAGCCGGGCGAGGAGAATGCCGGTGTCATCGATATCGGCGACGGCCAGGTCATCGGGTTCAAGATCGAGTCGCATAATCATCCGTCATATATCGAGCCTTACCAGGGTGCCGCCACCGGCGTGGGAGGCATCGTGCGCGATATCTTCACCATGGGGCTGCGACCTATCGCACTGGCCAATTCACTGCGCTTCGGTCCCATGTCCGATCCGCACAACCGCTACCTGATGGGCGGCGTGGTGGGAGGCATCGCCGGCTACGGTAACTGTCTGGGCATTGCCGATGTATGCGGTGAGATATATTTCGACAGCTGTTACAGCGGCAACCCGCTGGTCAACGCCCTCTGCCTGGGCATCGGTCGGCAGGAGGACCTGACCAGGGCGCGCGCCTCGGGCGCGGGAAACCTCGTCATGCTGGTGGGCGCCGATACAGGCCGCGACGGGCTGCACGGGGCTTCGGGACTGGCCTCCCGCACGTTCGAGGAGCAGCGCGAGCTGCGCTCCGCAGTGCAGGTAGGCAACCCCTTCATGGAGAAGCTGCTTATCGAAGCCTGCCTGGAGCTGACGCGCACCGGCTGGATCGTCGGTCTGCAGGACTGCGGCGCCGCCGGATTGACCAGCGCCGCTATCGAGGCGGCCGACAAGGGAGATTCGGGCCTGGATATCGATGTAGCCAGGGTGCCCCGCCGGGAAAAGGGGATGACACCCTATGAAGTCATGCTGTCGGAATCGCAGGAGCGCATGATCGTTATTGTGAAGAAAGGGTACGAGGACAGGGTCAGGGTCCTCTTCGACCGCTGGGGACTGCACTCGGACATCATAGGCACAGTTACAGACGACGGCATGGCCACCATCCGCGATGAAGGAAAGGTCGTCGCGCACGCGCCCGTGAAATATCTCAACAGCCCGCCTGTTTATCGCTTCCGGCCAAAACGGCCCTCCTGGCTGGATGACCTCCAGGAACTCGACTTCAATAAAATCAAAGATATGAAGCCGGCAGACACGGGCAAACTCCTGCTCCGCCTGCTGGCCTCTCCCAATATCTGCAGCAAGCGCCAGGTATTCCGCCAGTACGATCACCAGGTCGGCAACAACTCGGTGGTCCTGCCGGGCGAAGGCGACGCTGCCGTGCTGCGGATACAGGAAACAACAAAAGCATATACGCTGGTAACCGACGGCAACGGCCGCTACTGCTACGTGAACCCGCTGGTCGGCGGCGTTATAGCCGTGGCTGAGGCGGCGCGCAACACCGCCTGCATGGGCGCCCGGCCCATGGCCATCACCAACTGCCTTAATTTCGGCAATCCCGAGCGGAACGATGTAATGTACCAGATGCACCAGTGCATCCAGGGCATGTCTCAGGCCTGCCGCAGGCTCAAAACACCGGTGGTCAGCGGCAACGTCAGCCTGTACAACGAGACGAGGGGAGTAGCCATTTTCCCCACCCCCGTGGTGGGCATGGTGGGACTGATAAAAGACGTTAAGCGCCGCTGCACGGCGGGCTTCAAGGACGAGGGAGATGCGGTCTTTCTGCTGGGAGATACCGGTGATGAGAAATCGCTGGGCAGCAGTGAATACCTTGAGCTGCTGCACGGCATGGTCAGGGGCACACAGGCCATTGATTTGAGCGCGGAGAAAAGCCTGCATGACCTTCTCATCAGGGCCATAGGCCGCGGACTGCTCAAATCCGCCCATGACTGTTCCGATGGAGGACTGGCTGTTACGCTGGCGGAAAGTTGTATAATTGGCGGCAGGGGATTTAAAGGAGATCTGCCGGCACACGGGCGGCTGGACGCCGCGCTTTTCGGCGAAGCACAGTCACGAGCCGTGGTCTCTATCGATCCCGGCGCCGTGCGCAAGCTCGAGGATATGGCTTTCAAACACGGAGTGCCGGTGACCAGGCTGGGCACCGTCGGCGGCGGCCGCTTCATACTCAAAGGGCTGGCCGACCTGCCGGTCAACGATCTCGTAAAGGCCTGGAGCGGCGGTGTCTGATCCGCCACACAAAATCATCTTGAAATCGGAGAAATCGTTTGGCTGAGATATCTGAATTCAGGGGCGTTCGCTACAATCCTGCTAAGGTGCAGTACATGCAGAACATTATCTGCCCCCCTTACGACGTTATATCCGCCCAGGAGCAGCAATCACTTTACGAAAAAAATAAATACAACATGGTGCGCCTGGAGCTGGGACTCGAACAGGAGGGCGACGACGAGCGCAATAACCGCTATATACGCGCGCGCGACGAGTTCAATCGCTGGTTTAAAGATAACATACTTATTCAGGACCAGGTGCCTAACTATTATGTGCATGAACACAGCTTCGAAGTGGGCGAGGCGAAGAAAAGGAGGCTCGAGCTCTATGCCTGCGTGCGCCTGGAGCCCTGGGAGAATAAAGTTGTCGTCCCCCACGAGTTCACCATGGCCAGGGCCAAGGCCGACCGGCTGGAGCTGATGAAGGCGTGCTCGGCCGATTTCAGTCCCGTCTTCGGTCTTTACGAGGACCCCGGCGGCCGGATCAATCAATTGATCATGAACCGTGTCAGGGCCAATCCCGTCTATAATTTCCAGGTAGGCACGGATTATCATCGTTTCTGGGTGCTCAATGAGCCGGAGTTCGTGCAGAGAGTCAGCCACTTCCTTATTCCAAAATCTATTTACATCGCCGACGGCCATCACCGCTATGAGACGGCGCTGGCGTACCGTGATTACCGCCGGGAGCTTGAGCCGAACGGCAGCGGAAACGAGGCCTACAACTACGTTATGATGGCGCTGGTCTCCTTCTCCGATCCGGGCATCGTGATATTGCCCATCCACAGGCTCGTACGCGCCATCTCGAAGGTGACTATTAGGAAAT
>JBAZLT010000090.1:0-6626 GCA_041650115.1 Dehalococcoidia bacterium
AGCGGGCGCTGCTTGCTGGCTTCGAGGGAGGCCAGCACCCTGGCGGCGCTCTTCTCCCCCATCCTCTCCAGCTTCATCAGCTGTTCCTTGCTCACGTAATACAGGTCTCCCGAGTCTTTGACCAGGCCCCCTTCGAAGAGCGCGGTGCACAGCTTTTCGCCCATGCCGTCGATGTCCATGGCGCCCTTGCCGGCGAAGTGCTTGATCGCCTCCAGCGCCTGCGCCGGGCAGGCGGTATTGGTACAGCGGTGCATCGCTTCGCCCTCCGGCTTGATCACCTCTGCGCCGCAGACCGGGCAGGCCGGCGGCATGTGGAATACCTTCTCCTTGCCCGTGCGGCGGGAGATGATGGGCTCGACGATCTCCGGTATCACCTCGCCCGCCCGCTGCACCAGCACCCAGTCGCCGATGCGCAGGTCCTTGCGGTGGATATCCTCCTCATTGTGCAGCGTGGCCTGCTTGATGGTGACTCCGCCGATGCTAACCGGCTCCAGTATGGCATATGGATTGAGGCTGCCGGTCCTTCCCACGTTGATGCCGATGTCGATCAGGCGCGTGGTGCCCTGCACGGCGGGGTACTTGAAGGCGATGGCCCAGCGCGGGTCGTGCCCCACCGATCCCAGCTCGTCCTGCAGGGCGATGGAGTTGACCTTGATCACCACGCCGTCCACGTCATAGGGCAGCTCCTCGCGCCGCCCTCCCCAGTCGCGGCAGAAGGCCTTGACCGCGTCCAGGTCCCTGCAGCGCGTGATATTGCTGTTGACCTTGAAGCCCAGCGCCTTAAGGTATTGCATGGTCTCCCAGTGCGTGGCCGGCACTTCCCCGCCCTCGGCCCAGCCCAACTGGTAGATGAAGATGTCCAGCGGACGCCTGGCGGTAATGCGGGGGTCGAGCTGCCGGACCGAGCCGGCCGCCGCGTTGCGGGGATTGGCGAACAGCGGCATTTTCTCCGCCGCGCGCTCCTCGTTGATCTTCTTGAGGCCTTCTTTAGGCAGGTAGGCTTCACCCCTGACCTCGAAACGCGCGGGCGCCCCGTGGCCGACGGAGAGCGGAATGCTCCTGATGGTCTTGAGGTTCTGCGTGATGTTCTCGCCCTGGTAGCCGTTGCCGCGCGTGGCGCCCACGCTAAAGACACGGTTTTCGTAGGTAAGGGCCACGGCCAGCCCGTCGATCTTGAGCTCGCAGACGAAATCGATCTTCTGATGGGGGACCAGGCCGGTCAGCCGTTTATACCAGGCGTCCAGGTCCTCGTCCGAGAAGGCGTTGGCCAGGCTGAGCAGGGGACGCGGGTGATTGACGATGCCGAAGGCGGCCACGGGCTGCGCACCCACGCGCTGTGTCGGCGAGTCGGGCGTGACGATCTCCGGATGCTCCTGTTCCAGCTTCTTCAGCTCGATCATGAGGACATCGTATTCCGCATCGCTGACCTCGGGATCGTCCAGGACGTAGTAGCGGTGGTTGTGGTAATTGATCCTGTCCCTGAGCTGGGCGACCTTTGTCTTGAGGCTGTCAATATCCTTCATGGAACAACATCCGTAGCCTTCTGATTACGGGCATTATAGCATTTAGCCGAGGCCAAATATACGCCCCTCAAAGTGTTATATAATATAGGCGATTATGAACTACCTACCTTATCTGCTGACATTCCTGGGCGCGATCGTTCTAACCCTCTTCCTGCTGAACAGGGACCGCAACGGCAGCGTGAAGGCCCTGCTCTACAAGACACTGGCCAGCTTCCTGTTTATAGTTGTGGCCTTTGCAGCTTTCCTGGCCAACCCCTGCCCGTGCGCGGCCGTATACGCAGTGCTCATCATCATGGGGCTGGCCTGCGGCCTGATCGGCGACATATTGCTTGACCTCAAGGTAATGTATAAACAATCCGCATCGCTCTACCAGCACGGCGGTATGGCGGCCTTTTTTATGGGGCACGTATTCTACCTGGCGGCGCTGATCGGCTATTTCGGGTTTAACTGGATACCCGCGGCCGTGGCCGTGGCGCTGGCGGTCATAATCATGCTTATCAGCCGCTTCGCCTTCAAGTTCGATTTCGCCGAGCACACCATCGACACCTACGCTTATTCCTTCGTGCTGTGCTACATGATGGCGCAGGCCTGCTACGCGGCGGTCATGCAGGGTTACAGCGCCTGCACCGTATTGCTGGCGGTGGGGTCCATTTTGTTCCTGCTGTCGGACCTGGTGCTGAGCATGACCTACTACGACGGCAAGGACTCCCGGGCGTATATCTCGGTCAACCACGTCCTTTATTACGCCGCCCAGTTCTGCATCGCGCTGAGTGTTTTATATTTCGCGACATAATCATCGGGGATGACCTGAAAGGAGCGGTGAGATGACCAGGATTATCGATCTGAGCGTGCCGACGGAGGACAGCCCCAGTGAGCCTCTGCCCGTCAAAGTGGAACACAAGCCGCACGAGTTGAGCCTGCCTCTTATCGAGATGTTCCTGGGCGGCAAGAAGGAGGACCTGGCGGATGGGTTGGGCTGGGCGGACGACTCCGCCACGCTGGGCGCGCATGCCGGCACGCATGTAGACGCCCCCTGGCACTTCGCGCCCCTGTCCGAAGGCAAAAAGGCCAGGACCATCGATCAGATGCCGTTGGACTGGTTTTACCACGACGGCGTGGTGCTGGATATGCGCCACAAGCCGCAGGGTACGGGGGTTACGGTGGACGACCTGAAGGCTGCGCTGAAAAAGATCAACTACACCATCAAGCCCTGGGACATCGTGATGATACAGACGGGCGCCGACAAACTGTGGGGAAAGGCCGAGTATTTCTCGGCCGGCTGCGGTATGACCGAGGAGTCCACCCTGTGGCTGATAGACCAGGGCAGCCGCGTGATGGGCATCGATGCCTGGGGATGGGACCGTCCCTTCGCAGCGATTAAAGAGGAGTTCGACAGGACGCACGATAAGGGACTGATCTGGACCGCCCATAAGGCCGGCATCAAGAAGGAATACTGCCACATCGAGAAGCTGGCCAACCTGGATAAGCTGCCGAGGCCCACAGGCTTCAAGGTGGCCTGCTTCCCGGTCAGGCTGACCGGCGGCAGCGCCGGCTGGGCGCGCGTGGTGGCGATCTTTGACGATTAACACGGGACAGCCGGAGATCAGTTGAGAACACGCAGATCCGGCCGCTGGCATACCATCTATTCACTGATCAGCTCTTCGATCGAAGAGCTGGCCATAGCCGCCCTGCTGCTGTGGCTGCTGCCGCTGCTGGGCGTGAAGGTCCCGCCCTGGCTGAGCATAACCGTGCTGGCCCTATTCCCCGTCTACTGCTATATCATGTACCGCATCGGACATCCCACGGTTTTATACAGGGACGCGACCGGCGCCGATTCCATCATAGGAAGCACGGGAACGGTCGAATCCATTCGGCCGGAAGTTTTCGTCAGGGTGCAGGGGGAGTTGTGGAAGGCAGACTGTGCCGACGGCAATCTGAAGGAAGGTGAAGAGGTTACGGTCACCGCCATAGACGGGTTATCGCTGACCGTCAGCAGGAAGCGGGCTTAGATACGGTTTTCGAAAGAGGAGTCACCTGTCGAAGAAGGGTTTATCCAGGTCGGCGTCGTTGGAGTAGCCCGCCCGCTCCCAGTAGCCTTTATAATTGGGATCGTCCGATAGCTCGATTGCGGTCACCCATTTGATCCACTTGTAGCCCCACTTGTCCTCGGCCACCAGCTGAAAGGGGAACCCGCGATCGGGCGGCAGCTCCACGCCGTTGATTTTGTGAGCCAGCATAATATTCTTGTCTCTGATGTATGACAGAGGGAGCGAGGTGGTGTAACCGTCATGTGCGTGAAAGATGACGGTATTGGCCGCCGGCAGGACTCCCGCCTCCTTGATAATATCGTCCACCAGCAACCCCTCCCAGAGTATCTTGACCGCCCAGCCCTCCACGCAGTCCAGCGTGACCAGCTTGGTGTAGCCTGTGTGCCCGGACAGCACCTCCGCGTAGGTGTAGCTGAGCGGCTTCTCCACCAGTCCGGTGACCTTCAACCGGTAGGAGCCGATGTCCACACGTTGCGGTCCCTTGATCGAATTCTCGTGGAAATCGCTCAAATCGGACAGGTGTTCGCCCTGGTACTCCCTGATCTGCACGTCCGGGAGGCCTTTGTCTCCAGAGGACGTGCTGCCGGCGCAGCCGGCCAGCAGCGCCAGCATCAGTGCGCTCCAGGCGGTGAGTGAAAAAATTCGATTCAATCGCATTCCAGTCCTTTTATTAAAGTATGAAGTTGATGGCGAATACGGCATGTATCATGACCGATATGAGGAAGAAAAGCCACAGGTAGCAATGAAACTTGTAGAAATTTATATAGTTTTTATTCTGCATCAGCCCGCGGGCGAATTTAAATCCCGGCAGGCAGCGGCAGCTGAAAAAGACCAGCAGCCCCAGCACGATGTTGCACACCGCGAAGACCAGGATGATGTCCCGGGCTAGTTGAGAATGAAAAAATTCAGTCACGTCGCACCTCGGTCTCTGAATTCTAAAGGTCGATCTCCGCTGACCCGCGTGAGGCATGCTTGAGAGTGAACTGTGGATCGCTGCCGTAGGCCCAGATCACTTTATGCGTGCCTTTGCCCAGCACTTTGTCGAACCTGTCGCCCGTATCGAGCTTCCGTTTGAATTCGATGGTCGTAAAGCCGCCGTCCGATTTTCCGCCCGAGGCCAGTATGTCGTCCGTGCCCCCCTGCTCGACATCCGGTTTATGGGGACCGAACTGGCCCGTGCTGTACTGGTCTGCTATCGACAGTGCCCCGTCCTTGACGAATCCCTGTACGATATCCGCGTCTTTCATCATCGATTCGGGATCGAAGCCCACGGCCACCCAGCCCTGTGTTTTGGCCTTCATACCGATATAAATGTATGTATCGTCCGACGTCCACCAGAGATCATAACCGTCAAAGGGCCGGCTGTTCCTGTATTCTCCGGCTGTGATTACACCGTCCGACGCCCAGCCAACGTTATCGGAAACAGGCGGTCCTTCAGGCTGGGTGCTGATGGGAGGCGGGGGCAGTGAAGGCGGCAGGGCGGATTTGGGTTCAGGCCGGGAGGGTGCCTGGCATGCGGCGACTGACAGCGCGACTATCAACGCTGCGATCAGTACACGCAGGGCATAATTGTTCGACATAATGTGACCTGCCTTAATTAGAATATTCAATTACCGATGTCTGCAGGATCAGCGCAGGCGCGCCTCGACCGCCTTCCAGTCCACGTTTTTAAGGAAGGCCTCGATGTAATCCGCCCGCTTCAGCCCGTAGTCGGTGATGAAGGCGTGTTCGAAGACGTCCAGGACCAGCAGCGGCTGGCAGCCGGCCGGATGCCCGACGTCGTGCTCGTTGATCCACTGGTTGAACAGTTTCCCTCCGATGACGTCCTGGTAGAGTATGGTCCAGCCGATGCCGCGCATGGCGGCGGTGCCCTTGAGGTCCTGCAGCCAGGCATCGTAGCTGCCGAAGCCCGCAGCCAGCAGCTTACCCAGCTTGCCGTCCGGATTAAGCGCGGCTTTGCCGCCCAGGTTCTCGAAATAGTACTCGTGCAGCCGCATGCCGTTGAACTCCCAGCCCAGCCTTCTCTTGAGCTCGGCGTACTCCGGCGTCGCGGCCTTGCCGTCCTTAACCATACCTGCCAGCGTATCGAACAGCTTGTTGGTGTTGGTCACATAGCCTTTATACAGCGTGAAATGTGTGTTGAGCAGGTTGTCGCTGAAACCCTGCATGCCCAGCAGCTTCGCGTAGTCCTTTGCTTCATATGCCATTTGGGGTCCTCCTTAATTATTAATCCAGCGTCTTTTTCAGGTCGTTGAAGACCTTGACGTGGTAGAGCTCGTGGTCGCGTATCCTGGTCAGCAGCTTTTTGACCTTTTTGTCGTCGATCTCCTTTGCTGCCTTGTCATACGCGGCTGCGACCTCTTTTTCGATCTTGATATCCGCGTCCAGCATTTTCGATGCTGTTTTGGGCCTTTCGATTTTAGTGTGCTCCACGTGGGGATTCCCACCCCTGCTCACCATTTTTTCGGCCAGCCAGCCCATATGCTGCATCTCGTTGATGGCCTGGTCCTGCATCTCTTTGCGCATCTCCTCGTTGGGCGCGGCGTAGGAGTGCAGCAGGTATTGTAGTATGACGGTGTATTCGTGTTCTATGCCCCAGTCCAGCACGCGGGTCAGTTTATCCTTGCGCTCTCCGCGCAGGTCCTTCAGCTTCTCTGCAGCAGCTTCCTTGACGAAGCCCACGAAGTCGCCGTGGTGCGACAGCTCGTCGGACAGGATGCGCTCCAGCAGTCTCTTGATTTTGACGTCTTTGATCAGGCGGATGTGGTCGCGGTACATCTTAATGGCGTCTTCCTCGGCCAGCACGTCGTTCTTCATCCAGGCGGACACGGTCTTGCCTCCCTGGCGCATCTTGCCGCGCGTGAAGCTGGGAGTGCCTCCCAGCTCCGTCACCGTCTCAGCCAGCCAGTCCAGGTGGCGCATCTCCTCGCGCGCAATGGCCTCGATCTCACAGGCCAGCTCGCCCTCGCCCATGGCGTAGGCGTGGGCCAGGTACTGGATGATGGCGGCGTGTTCCCCTTCGATGTCCCTGTTGAGCAGTTCGACCATGTCTGAT
>JBAZLT010000091.1:0-6539 GCA_041650115.1 Dehalococcoidia bacterium
TCCGTCCGTCGGCTGCTTGCCCAGTTCGAGCCCGTAGCTGAGGAAGAACTCGAGGAAGCTGCGCAGGAGGTCTCTGATCCCCTCCTCGAAATGGTGAAACTCCTCTTTGGTGACCAATCCGCTTTGCTGGCTGTCAGCAGGCTCGTCCAGGTGGCTGTCGATAAGAATATTGATGAATTCGGAGACGCTCAAATCACCGCGGTTCTCATCGATTTTCCTGACCGTAGCCGCATCCAGTATTAACATCCTTTTTTCCGTCATACGCATCTCCTCCGAATTTATTTTTCTTCAGTTATATTGAATTTCAGAACTTCCAATACAGTCTCGATACTGCGCCGCAGTCCGTGGCCCTTCTCGGTTACTATGAAGGTTATCGAGGGATTGCCGACCTCGATCTGGTCGATCAGCCCCTGCGCCATCATGAATTTAAGATATTTCTGCAATTGCCTGTAGCTCATATTGGCGCTGTACATGATCTCGGTTTTGCCTGCCCCCTCAGCGCCAATTCTCAGCATCTCGCTGATTATTTCAATGTTAGACCGCCGTTGATTCATTTGCCGGCCCGGCTACGTTCTTATTCATGTTTTATGTAAGCTTGAGTAATATATAACGCTTTCTAAATATTTGTCAACAGGAACAACGCAGGCGTATCTCGGGATTAAATAGGGTTTCAGGATCGTTTGAAGAGATTAAGGAAGCGGTCCTGGTAGGTGCTCCAAAGTTTCCAGCGATGGAGCTCACTTGCCAGTTCAGGCGCATTGGAGGGGTCCCTGGCGGCCATCTCAAAGAGCTCCTCGATGTTTTCGCGCGCATCACGCGGTATTCCCTGGCCGTCTGCCGCCAGCCTGCCACGCCCGTATAGCTCGGAGAAATTGCGGTAAGCCGAGTTTCTGGTGAGCTCAAAGGTGAATTTCATGAGCGAAACATCCCACATCTCCTCAACACCTTTAATGATTGCACTGAGTGGATCATTGCGGTTGTCGATGCGCCTGTTGATATTATCAAGGATATTGCCCAGGGGCTCTGAGATGATATTCATCTCCCCTGTTTCGTTTTTATACGAGTAAAGGATGCCCGGCTCATGCGGATTCTGCTCGGCCGCCATCTGAATAAAGCGCCTGGCTGGTCCGCTGAAGCCCTCCACATTGATGAGATAAGTGGGCGTAACTATTTTGGGCCGTGCGGCTATCACTCTTCCTTCCCTCACCACGTTTACCTCGTGCATGAGCTCGGTGATCATGTAATAATAAACGTTGGTGATCCCGAAGGTGGCCAACTGCTGCTTGGGCGGCCGCAGAACCATAGTGCTCTCAATAACGGATTTTATTTTCTCGTCAGCTTCCATAGCAATTTGGACTACTCAAAGTACATTTTAATCGCCTGGAAATTGCGCTTTATCATATCCCTGCCCCGTATCACCCCGTTTGGTTCAGTGTTATGCCCGGGTACCAGAAATTCAGCATCCAGTTTTGCGAGCCGTTCTATGCTCCTCTGCAACAACCTGGTGCTGCCACCCGGGAAATCGGTCCTGCCTACGCTCATATAGAAGACAACGTCGCCGGTGATCAGGACTTTGCTGTCAGGCAGGTACAGGCAGACTGATCCGGGTGAATGTCCGGGACACAACATTACCTGAATATTGAAATCGTCTTTACCCAGCCTGACCTCTCCCTCCTTCAGGAAAAAGGCCGGGTCGAACCTGGGTGCTCTCATTCCAAACATGGTGTACATGCGGTCCCCTGCGGTTGTTCTAAAGGCATTTTCCTCTTCCGACATGGTCACCGTCGCACCGCTTATCTTCACTATCTCCTCGTTGGACTGACAGTGATCGGGGTGGCTGTGAGTGTTGATGATAAGGCCGAGGTCCTTTAGTTCGATACCGTCTTTCTTCATGGACTGGCTCAGGCTGCCCAGGCAGTCCTCGTCGGCCTCGTTGCTTATATGGCCGGGATCAATTATAACGTGCGGTTTATCCCCTTTAAGAACGTCCGTAAAGACGCAAGTGTTGCAGTTGTTGCCCATACCGGACCATATGTAGCAATATAGATTGTCCAGAAGTCTGACTGATTTATGATATTGCATAACCACCTGCTTTTAAGAAGATATAATTCAGATCAGGCCTATCAGCTGGTGAAAAGCTGCATCGATATTATTGTGCGTGTCCTCGCCCAGGGTTTCAATTATCGCTCCGGCTACCTTCAGCACCTTGTTCTCTTCGGTTTCGCCCAGCAGAGCAATCATCTGCTCCATCCTTACGTCAAGCTGTAATTGCATCTCTGCCGGCGCCTTCTTTGTTTTAGGCAGCGACAGGAGAGGGTCGGTAAAGAGTATCGGTCTCATCAAAGCGCTCTCGTAGATGAATTTTGTCTGCCGGTTAGTCCGTGAAATGGTCCAGGCATCTTTGTCGTCCTCTGAAGGTTTAATCCACTCCATGGCGTAGTGGAACTGGCAACTGATGTAATCGTGCTGGATCAGGAACCTGGTGGCCTCGAAATCCTTGATGCCCAGGGACAGCTGGAAAAAGACTTCTTCAAGCTTTTCGTTGTCGATACCTTTAACCATGGCCGTATGCCGGCAATCTTCGGGTATCTGGAAAATACTGTACTCCAGCGCACCGTGCAGTATTGTGTGGGCTGCTTCGTGCCTCATCGCACCTGCCCTGGCCTGTTTGCTGTATTTTGCCAGCCTTTCCTGGCAGACCAGCAGCCTTGGATAACCTCGCAGCACCTCATGGGTACAGGCGGAAGCATCATCTATGGTATTGAAAGATAGTCCAAGTTTGAATTTTTCTTCTCGCAGGAAGCTGGCGAGGTTGTCCTCAGTGTCAAATGCGTATATCTCGATTTTGTAGGGAACTTTTCCCGAAAAGCGTCCGTAACAGTCGTTGAGGACTTCAGAGACTTCCTTCTTGAAACTGCCGGAGACGTCTCCACGTGCAAAATAGCTAAGGTCATTCGATGCCATAGCCGGATAGAACAAAGATAGCAATCTTGAGCGTCAAAGTCAATAATCGTGCTACAATGGGAGAGCTTACTTGAGGGGTATCGGAAAATGAAGAGACTGTGGGCTCCGTGGCGCATGCAATACATTCTGGGAGATCATACAGCCGGAGGATGCATTCTGTGCGATAAGCCGGCCGAAAAAAAGGACAGGAAAAATTACATTCTATATCGGGGGAAGTATAGCTTTATCATACTCAATGCTTATCCCTATATTTCCGGCCATTTGATGGCGGCCCCCTACCGGCATATCGCCAATATTACCGATGCAAATGCCAGGGAAGCAAGAGAGCTGTTCGAGCTGATTCAGCTGTGCGTCAAACTGCTGAAACAGACCATGCGCCCCGATGGCTTCAACATCGGAATGAATATCGGTAAAGTTGCCGGAGCCGGACTGGATGGGCATATCCACATGCACATTGTGCCCAGATGGAACGGCGATCATAACTACATGAGCGTTGTTGCAGATACCAGGGTTCTTTCCGAGGGACTGGATGCCACGTACACGAAACTGAAGGAAGGCCTGTCCCGCCTGGCCGGTTAAACCGTCCTCAGCTGAGCAGGATTTTTTCCAGGATTTTCTCGCTGTCCAGTGTAGTCAAAGCGATAATCCTGTCGTTCTCTTTGAAGACCGCATCGGGGGAGGGGATCTTAGGGCGTTCACCCTCTCGCATCAAGAGCGCGATGGTGGTGTCCTGGGGCAGCTTCAGCTGGCCTATGGACTTGCCCACGGCCGGTGACTCCTTGGTAATCAGCAGCTCCACTACCTCTTCCATCTGACCGCTCATTGTCAGAAGGTGTATAAGGGGGTGTGCCGGTATCTCCTGTTCTACATGCTCAAGGATAGTATTGGTCACCGAGATGGTGGCATCTATGCCCAGCTTTCTAAAAATAACATCGTTGCTGGGATTGTTGACCAGTGCTATGGTGCGTGGCACTTTGAAGCGGTGTTTTGCCACCTGGCAGGTGACAAGGTTATCTTCGTCCTGGCTGGTGGTGGCAATCAGCACGTCGGCACGGCTGAGGCCGGCCTCGTTGAGCACTACAGTCTCACATCCGTCGCCGCGCATGCAGCAGCTGCCTAGTTCATCCTCCAGTTTCTCACATTTCCTCACGTCGCGCTCAATAATCAGCACCTCATGTCCCTGACCCAGCAGCGCTTTGCTGAGGTAATAACCGATGTTGCCTCCTCCGACAATTACGATATAAAGCGATTTCATGGTGTTCAGATCTTCTCCAGCCTGTTGAACAGGAGATCCGCGAATACCTCCGTCGGGCTGATGGATTCCAGACCGAGCTGCTCATAGATATCTTTGCGCAGCGGATCATAAATGCGACAGATAACACGCGGCACTTTAAATACATGTTTGGCTATCTGTGCCGCCATGACGTTACGGTTGTCGCCCTGTGTGAGGGCGATGAATGCGCTGGCATCCTCGATGCCTGCCTTGCGCAGCATCTCTTCATCCGTGCCGTTGCCGATGAGGGCTGTGCCGCTGAATGTTGGAGGGAGGCGCCTGAAACTGTATGCATCCAGGTCGAGCACCGTGACCTTGTGTCCGGCCGCGTCGAACATGGCTGCCAACTTGCCGCCCACGCGGCCGCAACCCATTATGACAATCGTCTTTCTATTTTGTTTTAAGCCTTCGGTTCCCGGCATATAAGTACTCTGCAGGGCGCCTCTTCCAGGACGTGTGGAACGGCGTTCCCCATGGTGAAGGAGCCAAATCTTTTTTTATAGGTCAAACCCATAACTATCAGGTCGATGTTATTCTGCCGGGCCACCTCGATGATAGCCGGGCCGACATCGCGAGCCTGAATGATCTCCGTCTCAACATCGAAATCGTTATCCTGCGCATATTCTTCGGCTTCGAGAAGCACTTTCTCGGCCGCCTCGACTTCGGGCTTAATTATAGCATCGATGGGCAGGCTCCGGTTAACTTCCAGAACGTAAACAATGAATAACTTGGCCTTGGATTTCTTGCCGATTTTACAGGCCAGCTCCACCGCCACCTGGTCTACGCCATTGCCCCTGGCGGCTACCAATATCCTGCTAAATTCCACTGCATCTCCTGAAAGTAAGTGATTATTAACGCAGCCTTCATTATAATGTTGCCGCTAATCTTAATCCAGTCAATTTCATGATATAACCGTTTGAATTCTCCCGCCCGTGCCGTTCGTATCTGATTTTCTACGTCTGACGGTGTACCAGTATAACACTAATCCAATAGCAATCCAGGAAAATCCCACCCAGCGGCTATAGGGCTGCATTATCACAACCACGATCCAGATACCGACGGTTCCCAAAAGACCGAGTATTGCCGTAATGGGCAGGTCGCGGTTCATAATAGGTATATTCAGTCCCAGCCGGAAAGGTCGTTCCTTGTACGGCTCCCTGATACGCAGTGCCAGGATCGAAGCATGGGCTATGGCGAAAGACATCATGGAGCCAAAGGCATAGAGTCCGCCCAGGTTGGAATACATGTCAGGTACGAAAAACCCCGGGGCCTGCAGCAGGATGGCCAGAGCTGAAAAAATGATGATCGCAAGATAGGGGGTTTTAAATTTGGGGTGCACCTTGCCCATCACGGCAGGAATGAGGTTGAAACGGCTGAGTGAGAAGGCCAGCCTGGATATGCCCAGTAATCCTGCGTTAGTAGCTATAAGAAGTATAGTGGCCGCCAGTACTGCAACAAGTACGGGTAGTATGGCCCGGAGGCCTCCAATTGCCCAAGTGAACAGGATCCGATATGCTTCCTCGGTGAAAAACTGGGCTGCGAGCATCGGGGCATCAATGCCTAGCGAAAGCTTGTTGGCTATTCCGGCAATTGGGTCCGTGGCCCAGTTTGTTGCCAGCTCGGTGGGAGTCATGGTGCTGAAGGCCGACACAGAAATACCGGCATAGACCACCAGCACTACTATAGTTGTAACCAGGAGTGCCCTCGGACCCCTTACCTCTGGGCGCTTTGTCTCCTCTGACATCTGGGATATGGTCTCTATGCCGGTAAAGGCGATAGCAGCAATGGCTATACCGAACAGAAAGTCCTGTGGTGAGGGCCAGTAATTCACGATTCTTTCCATAATGAGTTGAGGATTAAAGAAAAACAGCAGCGCCAGTGTAATCAAGATCGCTTGCACAGCTAAGTCCATTACCGCCAGCGTGATATTTAATATGGAGGATTCTTTAACTCCGATCACGTTGACAGTCATGAGAAATACCACTACCGTCATGGCGAAACCGGTCATCACCACTGGCGAAATCTTGAGCGGCGCCCAGAATAATCCCAGATATGACGGTATGGCAAATGCAGAGATAGATATCGTTACGATATACCCGAACATGAGTCCCCAGCCGGCGAGAAACCCTGCAAAGTCGTTGAATCCATGCCGTGCAAAGCTGGCGGACCCTCCTGATTCCGGGTACATGGCTATTCCCTCGGCATAGGAAAGGGCGGTAAAGACAAAGATAATGCCTGCCAGGCCCAGGACAAGCGGTGTTGCCCCGCTGGCTGCCAGTACGACTACACCGAGAGCATAATA
>JBAZLT010000092.1:0-6493 GCA_041650115.1 Dehalococcoidia bacterium
CATCTCCGTGATTCTCGTTTTCAAAATACTCCTCCTGATAATATTATGTAAAATGTATACTACTCGTTAAGCAGCCTTTCGATGCCGCCCAGCATGTACGAGATGGACTGTCGGGCCAAAGTATCGATGTCCTCGGGATGGTCCTGCCAGAGAAAATAATGAGATGCGATCCTTTCAAATACACCGACTATACATACGGCTATCAGCTCGGGCTTGGAGTCGTCCGCCAGCACGATACCCTGTTCCCTGCTTATCTGTATAAACGCTTCCTTAATGTCCTGAGTCACTTTGATGAATATCTGCCTGCGTTGTTCCTCGACCTCGGAGCTTTGCCCTACGGATTCCCGGAAAAAGATCGCGATCCACTCGGGATGGTTCCCGCAGAAATCTTTTAGAAAGGCGAATGAGATATTTCTGAAGCTTTCCAGGGAATAGCCGCTCTTTCTGAACTCATCGCCCAGCAACTGACGCAACTGATGACCGATCTCCTGCATCAGTTTGATCAGCAAATCCTCTTTATTCTTGAAATAGATGTAGACCGCGCCGGTGGAAACCTCGGCCGCATCAGCGATTTCCTCGATGCTGGTCTGATGGTAGCCCTTCTCAGCGAAGAGGAGCTTGGCCTCCCTGAGAATGGTATTGTACCTGTGCTCCTTTTCCCGCAGCCGCCGTAGTGCGCTGCGTGAAAGCAGGTTATTGCTTGTCTCTGAATCGGACATACAATGATCCACAGCTGATTTTTCTATTTTGTGCCGCAATAGCATGAAGCAACATTTTAACAGTTATCGGTCCGGCGGCAAACTAAAACCCCTCAAGGCGTGAAATGATCTCCAGCATGACCTCATCCGCTCCTGCGCCGATGGACATGACCCGGACGTCCCGGAAATAACGCGAGATAAGTGTCTCGTTCATGAAGCCCATGCCTCCGAACATCTGCAGGCATCCGCTGGCGACCTCGGCGATGAGCTGTCCTGCCAGGAGCTTGCCCATCGAGATCTCACGGGTTACATCCAAATTTTCCATCTTTTTACGCACGATGTGGTAGGTGAGCTGTCTCAGCGCCTCGTTCCTGGCCAGCCAGTCAGACAGCCGGTGTCGTAAAACCTGCTTCGTGATCAGTGGTTTGCCGAATACAATCCTCTGACGCAGATAGTCGACCGTCATGGCGATCATATCTTGCACCGCCGTGCAGGTGCCGGGCAATACGGCGAACCGCTCGTGCTGGAACTGCTTCATCTGGATAATAAAACCCTCATGGTCGTTGCCGATCAGGTTTTCAGCCGGCACTTTGACATCGTCGAAAAAGAGCTCCGCGGTGTCGCTGCTCCACAGTCCGATCTTATCCAGCTTTTTGCTTACGCTGAAACCTTTCAGACTGGTAGGCACCACGAACAGCCCGAAGGAGTGGTAGCCTTCTCCCTCGTCCGTACGGGCCAGCAGAGTGAGGAAATCCGCCTGGACCCCGTTGGTGATGAAGGTCTTCGAGCCGTTCAAGAGATAATAGCCGTCCTTTTTTATGGCTTTGCTTTTCATGGCGAAGACGTCGGAGCCGGCACTCGGCTCGGTTACCGCAATGGCAGTGACCATATCTCCGGCAATGGCAGGTTTGAGATATGTTTCTTTGAGATACTCGCTTCCATAGGCGGCAATGGCGGGCGTGGCCATGTTGGTCTGCACGGCTATAGCCGTGGAAACGCCCATACCCCTGATGTGCCCTATCTCCTCCAGCATGATCGTCTCAAACCAGTAATCCAGACCGCCTCCGCCGTATTTCGGATCGTAGCGGATGCCCAGGAAGCCCAGATCGCCCATCTTCTTGAAGAGCTCATGCAGGGGGGCAGTTTTCTCTTCCCACTCGTTCATGTGCGGGTTTATCTCTTTGTCGACAAATTTCTTGACCGCCGTCCTGAATGCGTCATGCGTCTCGTTGAAATACATATCTCGTTCTCCTTTCCGGCTCAGATCGGTCTATTTAAGCCACCCTGAGTGCTTTTTTATCCACCTTGCCCACGGCGGTCAGGGGTAGCGCTTCCATAAACACAAACATTTTGGGAACCTTGTAGGGCGCCAGGTTCTCCCTGCAATGTTCGAGTATCTGCTTTTTAATTTCTTCAGGGTCTTTCGCCTGTGCATCTTTGGTGAGCTGGATGACGGCTTTCACGATCTGGCTGTCGGGACGCTCCGGGTTGGTTATCCCAATAATCGCGCATGACTCGACCGCCGCATGTTCGCTGAGCACCTCCTCCACCTCGCGGGAGAACACCTTGTATCCGCCCACTATGAGCATGTCCTTTGTCCTGTCGGCGATATAGAAGTACCCGTCCTCGTCCATGCGCGCCACATCGCCGGTATAGAGCCATTTAGCACCCCCGATTTCACGCAGGGTATTGGCCGTTTCTTCCGGCTTGTTGTGATAGCCCTTCATTACCTGAGGCCCGTTGACGATGATCTCCCCTACTTCACCGAGGGCAACCTCGGTTTTCCCCGTCTCTACATCAACCAGCTTGATCAGGGTACTCTGGATAGGAATCCCAACGGAGCCGATCTTCTTCTTTCCCTTGAGGGGGTTCAGCGTAATGATCGGGCTGGCCTCTGTCATACCGTAGAGCTCCACCACTTTACCCTTGCCGACAATAGCTTCAAGTGCGTTAATAGCCTCTTTAGAAAAGGGCGAAGCGCCGGAGATGCAGGCCTGGCAAGAAGAATAATCGATTTTGGAAAAGTCCGGATCGTCCATCAGCATCTGATATAGGGAAGGCACCATAAGCATCATCATGGGAGGATGCTGTTTGATCTCTTTGCATATATTTTTAGTGTTCCTGGGGTCCGGTATCAGGCACTGGGTAAAGGCCAGTGACATAGAGATCATACCGAAATAGAGCCCCGCCATGTGGAAGAAGGGGAAGCCGGAGCACACGGTGCCGCCATTCATCTTGAGATCAAGCCACTGTCTGCCCTGCCGGAAATTGGAGACCATATTCCTATGCGTGAGAACTGCACCCTTGGGCATGCCCGTGGTCCCGCCGGTGTATTGAATGAGGCAGGTATCGTCAAGCTTGACGGACGGCCTTGCAATAGCCGGCAGGCTCATCGACATTATATCCATGAACGATACCACTTCCTTGCCTGCGATCGGATCCACTTTTCCCGAGGGGACCTTCTTCAGGAGTTTGCCCAGAGTACGCTTAAGCGGGGGGAGATAGTCGGCAATGTTGGTTGTGACAATACACGAGACCCGGGGAATATCATCTTTTATCTTTTGCACGCGGTTTTCATAGATCGCGTCCAGCGTTAACAGCGCCCTGGCGCCCGAGTCATTCAACTGGTGCGCCATCTCCTTGGGTGTGAGCAGGGGAGAGACGCCTGTGACCACACATCCGGCTCTCAGAGCTCCGGCCAGCGCAATCAGATACTGGGGAATGTTGGGAAGATTGATGCCCACCACATCTCCCGGATTGCATCCCTGTTTGCGAAGGTATGACGCAAATTTCATGGCAAGCCGGTCCAGTTTTTCATAAGTGAATGTGATCCCGAGAAAATGGAAAGCCGCTATCTCCGGCCGGAATTTCAAGCCCTTCTCCAGCATATCCACGTATGTCTCATCTACGGCTTTCATCTCCGGATCAAGTCCCGGGTCGTACCACTTGTACCATGGTTTTTCATCGTATACTGACATCAAACAACCTCCTTTTCTGCCGGGCGGCTTCTTGCCCTCCGGCAATATTCTATCCACGATGAATGTGAACAATTATGGAACAATAGACTGTGGAACCTCTACTACCTTTGCCCTCAAGTACTCACCCAGCGTCTTGGCCTGGGGATCGCTTCTCAGCGATGCGGCCACACCCTCACCCAGGACGCCCTTGATATAGAAATTGACCGCCAGCAGATTGGGAAACTCGTAGCGCTCGATCTCATAGCCGCGCATGTCCTTGAGCAGCTCCTTCAGCTTGTTAACGGTCAGAAAATCCCTCAGAAAGGCATAGGATTCCGGTGTCTTTCCCCAGATACCCAGATTGGCGTTGCCTCCCTTGTCGCCGGAGCGTGTAGCATAGATACGGCCGAAGGGGATCTTCACCCTGGTGCCGGACGGCACGGGCGGCACCGGTATTTCCTGTGCTTTTGGAGCCGGCGTAGGAGTGCCGGACGGCACGAAATCGACTGAAAACTCTTCTCCGTCGATAGTGACCTTCTGGGTGACGCGGCGCTGGGGAATGAGTGCCGGCCAGTGAATGATCGCCATTGTACCTTTTGCGGGTGGCGCTGTTAACGTGAAACCGGGGACATTGGCCAGAGCGAGCTCGATGACGGCCGCAGAAAACCTGTCAACCTTTTTCTGGTCGCGGTCCATGACGGAAATCCGGAGATAGGCAAAGGCCTCTTCATTTATCTCGGGATCGTCTTGATTGGACCGGACAAGCTGGACTTCTTCAACGGCGTACTGCCCCTTCCCTCCCAGGCCGTCGAAGACCGCCTCCTCCACTATCCTGGCCTTTTTTTCGATGTCGAGACCTGTCAGCACAACGGTCGTGGAATTGCGGTAGCCACCCAGGCAATTGATACATACCTTGGTGGTGTCCGGTGGAGGTGACCCCAGCACGCCCGATATCTTCACACGATCGGGCGCCTCCTGCGATATTCTAATGGTGTCGAAGCGGGCTGAAACATCGGGAGTCAGATAGCTGGGCTCCTTGACCTCATACAGCAGCTGCGCCTTCACAGTGTCAACGGAAACGAGGCCTCCTGTGCCGGGATGTTTGGTAATAACGGATGAGCCGTCACTGAAGATTTCCGCGATGGGATATCCGACTTTAAGGAAGGACGGCACCTCATCGATGAAGGAATAATTCCCGCCGGTAGCCTGGGCCGCACATTCCACGATGTGACCCGCCACGGCGGATCCGGCAAGCTTATCCCAATCATTGCGCTTCCATCCGAACCACCAGGCAGCAGGCCCCATCACCAGCGAGGCATCGGCAACCCGTCCGCTCACTACGATATCCGCGCCTTTTTCCAGAGCCTCGGCAATGCCCCAGCCACCGAGGTATGCATTCGCCGTGATTGGAACCAGGCCGCCATCCTTGAGAGAGACACCTTTATCAACGTGGACCAGGGACTCTCCCGCTTCCTGCAATTCACCGAGCCGGGCCATGATATCATCTCCCTCAATGCAGGCTATTCTGGGATGCAGCCCCAATTTCTCCGCTATCTTGCGAAGCTCCGCTGCAAGGCCTCGGGGATTCAGTCCACCGGCATTCGATACCACTTTGATCTTCTTATCCAGGCATTCTCCCATGATCCCTTCCATCTGCTTGAGGAAGGTAGGAGTATAGCCGGCCTCAGGATTTTTCAATTTCAAACGAAAGAGCAATGCCATAGTAAGCTCTGCAAGATAATCGCCTGTAAGAAAATCTATGGGACCTCCCCGTACCATCTCGGCAGCGGCGGACAGACGATCACCGAAAAAGCCGCTGCAGTTGGCGATGATCACCCTGTCCTTTCCCTTCCTGTTATCGGAGCTCATGGCAGTTCTCCTTCTCTTTTAAAATATGCCTTTTATATGGGAAAACCAGTGCTATTTTCCTGTGAATTTGGGGGTGCGTTTCTCGATAAAGGCGGTTATCCCTTCTCTGGCGTCCTCGGTGCCGGCAATTTCTTTAATCCTCTCCGCCAGGTAGTGCAGAGCATCCTTAAGCGGCATACCGGCAGCGGCGTAGAACGCCTGTTTTCCCATCCGCATGCCGATCGGGCTTTTTGCGGTCAGAATATCAAGCACCTTTTTTACCTCTGCCTCCAGTTCACCGGCTGGCACCACCCGGGTAATCAAACCCATTGCAAACGCCTCCTGTGCGGTCATCCTTTCTCCCAGCAGTATCATCTCCATGGCCTTCTTCTGCAGCACATTGCGAAATATAAGGGCGCCGATCATCATCGGCCACAGGCCCACGTTGACCTCCGGCGTGCCGAATTTAGAGTCATCGCTGGCGACAACGATATCGCAGGCCAGCATGAAACCCATACCACCCGCCAGGCAGAACCCCTTGACGCGGGCAACTGTGGGCTTGGGAAAGCTCACTATGCGGTTCAGCAGGTCGGCATAGCTGGCGAAGATATCCAGCCCGCCTTTGTTAACGTCACCGCTGAGCTGCGCCCCCGTGCAGAAGGCCTTATCACCGGCGCCTGTGACCAGCAGCGCCCGAATGCTGTTATCCTTCTCCGCCTCATCCAGGTACTGGTGGAACAGCGCCAGCGCCTCCGGTGTTATGGCATTTCGCTGCTGCTCCCGGTTGATGGTGATATATCCCACTCCCTCCTCTACGCGATAGATCAGATGTCGGTCCTCCATCTTTTACCTCCTTAAAATGCAGTTATGCTGCGAATATGGACGGTCATTGTTTGCCGTCGCGGGCAGACTCCGTGCTCCGGTCGATATCGATCAGTATCTGGCCGGGCATCACTTTGTCACCTTCGTTGACATTAATCTTTTTCACCC
>JBAZLT010000093.1:0-6465 GCA_041650115.1 Dehalococcoidia bacterium
AAAATACAAAGCCACTCAATTGGGCGGCCCGTCAGGCGGAGTTATTCCGATTCAGCACGTTAATGTACCTGTTGAGTATGAGTCCGTGACTGCCCTGGGCGCGATCATGGGATCGGGCGGCGTGGTGGTCATGGATGAAGACAACTGCATGGTTGATATCGCCAAGATGTTCCTCGGGTTCTGCAGAGATGAATCATGCGGCAAATGCGTCCCCTGCCGTGCCGGTATACCCAAGGTTTTAGCAATTCTGACCAAGATCACCGACGGTAAAGGTACCATGGAGGATATCGCTACACTCGAAGAGCTCTCCGAGATGATGCAGAATGCATGTCTCTGCGCACTCGGGCAGACTGCTCCCAATCCCGCACTTTCAACCCTCAGGCATTTCAGGGAAGAATACGAAGCACACATCATCGACAAGAAATGCCCGGCTTCCATGTGCCAGGCCCTCTTCAGGGCGCCCTGCCAGCATACCTGCCCGGTCGGGCTGGATGTCCCCGGTTACATTTCACTGATCAAGAGCGACAAACCGGCTGAGGCCTATAAGCTCATCATGCAGCGTCTGCCGCTGCCGATGTCGGTGGGCAGAGTCTGCCCGCATCCCTGTGAGAGGAAATGCCGCAGGGGCCAGGTGGACGAGGCGGTCTCCATCAGGCACCTCAAGAGATATGCATCTGATTACGCCTATGAGCATGGCCTCTCGTATACCCCGGCCCTCAAGGAAGCGAAGGCTGAGAAGGTAGCTGTTATCGGCGCCGGGCCAGCTGGCCTCGCCGCCGCCTGGGACCTGGCGGTAGAAGGCTACAAGGTCACGATTTTCGAGGCGTTGCCGGTGGCCGGCGGCATGCTGGCGGTCGGCATACCCGAGTACAGGCTCCCCAAAGACGTGCTCAATAGGGAGATAGACAATATTAAGAAGCTCGGTATCGAGATCAAGCTGAACAGCCCGGTCAAGGATATCGACGCTCTGTTCAAGGACGGCTTTAAAGCCGTATTCGTGGGCATCGGCGCCCATAAGGGCGACAAGATGGGCATCCCGGGTGAGGACCTCGAGGGTGTTTACGATGCCATAGATTTCCTGCGCAACCTCAGCCTGGGCAAGTTTGTCAGCGTGGGCAAGAAGGTCGCAGTGGTGGGAGGAGGAAACTCCGCCATCGATGCCGCCAGGAGTGCCCTGCGCAAAGGCGCTGAGGAAGTTCATATCGTATACCGCAGGGAAAAGTCCGATATGCCCGCCGAGGAGGAAGAGACACTGGCCGCCGAAGAAGAAGGCATCAAGCTGCACCTGCTGACCGCGCCGGTCAAGGTCATCGGCAAGGGCGGCAAGGTATGCGCTATCGAATGCAACAAGATGGCGCTGGGCGATTTCGATAAAAGCGGCAGGCGCTCACCCAAACCGATTGCCGGCTCCGAGTACACGATCGAAGTCGACACCCTGATTGAGGCCATCGGACAGAGACCTGACACGGAGTCGCTTAACCTGTGCAGCGTAAAAACCGGCCGCGGCGGCATTCTGGCGGCCGATAAGAGGACGCTGGCAACCGACCAGAAGGGCGTCTTCGCAGGCGGCGACGCTTTCACCGGCCCCCTGACCGTTATCGATGCAATAGCCTCAGGCCAGCGGGCAGCGTCATCCATAAAGAGATACCTCACAGGTAAAGACCTGGGCCCGAGAGTGGACAGGCAGGACGCTGAGACATTCCAGTATTCCAACGTGCCACCCACTGATGCCGAGACCGCGGAACATGCCAGGGTCAGAATGGCGGAGATACGCCCGGCGGACCGCAAGACCACAATGAAAGAGGTGGCCATCAACTACACAGCCAAAGAAGCCCGTGAAGAATGCAGCAGATGCCTGAGATGCGATATTGGATAGGAGAAAAGGCAAATGAGTGAAATTACATTAACCATAAACGGCAAACAATGTAAAGGCAAACAGGGCGACACCGTCCTGGAGGTCTGCCAGGCCAATGGGGTTGATGTCCCCACACTGTGCCACTATAAAGGGCTGGTGGATATTGCCGCCTGCAGGATGTGCCTGGTTGAAGTTGAAAAAGAGAGAAAACCCGTGCCTGCCTGCGCTTATCCTGCGCGTGACGGTATTGTAGTAACGACAAACAGTGAGAAGATCGAGAAATACCGCCGCCTGGTGCTGGAACTTCTGTTCACGGAGAGAAACCACCTGTGTGCCTACTGTGTGGCCAGCGGCGACTGTGAGCTGCAAAGCATGGCCTACAAGTACCAGATGGACAATGCACGCTACCAGTATGCCTGGCCCAGCCAGACCACCGACTCATCCCATCCCAACATCGTTCTGGACCACAACCGCTGCATCCTGTGCGGGAGGTGCATCCGCACCTGCGACGAGATAACCGGCGCACACGCGCTCGACTTCGGCAAACGCGGCTGGAAGACCAATATCTGCGCGGATATCAACCAGCCGCTGGGCGAGTCCTCCTGCATCTCCTGCGGAGGCTGCTTCCAGGCATGTCCGACGGGAGCGATTTTCTCCAAGATCAGTGCCTACAGGGGCCGTCCCTCGGAATGCACCTCGGTCGAATCGACCTGCTCCATCTGCGGTGTCGGCTGCAGCATCAGCGGCCTAGTCAAGAACAACCGGTTAGTCAGGATCGACAGCCCCGATATGACCAAGCCCCGCGGACTCCTTTGCGAGATCGGCAGGTTCGAGCTGCTGTATGATGCCGCCGACCGCATCACTACCCCGCTGAAGCGCAACAGCAAAGGAAAGCTGGAAAGCTGTTCTTATGATGAAGCCTTTGAGGCCATCGCTAAAAAGCTGGGCGCATCAGATGCCGTGGCAGGGCTGGCCTCCGGTAAAGCCAGCAGTGAAGCTCTGAAGGCTTTCGGAGAGCTGATGGAAAAGCTTGGCAGCAAACTGGTCGACACTCTGGACGGCGATGATTGCCGGACCATTACACAGGGCATAGCCAAATTCGACGGCAAGGCCGGGCTGGATATGGAAGCCAGGCTCGAGGACATCCTCACCGCCGACAGCATTGTTGTGATAGGTGCACATCCCATTAAAACGCATCCCGTAATCGGCTCATACGTAATGCGCGCGGCATCCAAGAATAAGGCACAGTTGATCGTAATCGATCCGCTGCGCAATCCCTTCTCCTTCCGCGCCTCGGTCTGGCTCAAGCCGCCGGAGGGCAAGAAGGAGGCCGTCATCAACGCTCTGGGCAAATCCGTAGCAGATCATCTCTCCGCCAAAGCGTCAGCCGACAAGGGCAAATACGCTGCGGCGTTCAAGGATGCAGATATCAAGAAAGCCGCCAAGGACCTTGGCATCGACATTCACGATATAGTCAAGGCCGGGGAGATTTTGGCCGGCTCTAAAAACGGCGTTATCATCTATGGTAGCGGCATACTCCAGTATAAGGATGCTGCCATGGTGACAAAGATACTGAATCTCGCAGCACTGGTAGGTGATAAACCCAGAGTCATCTCTCTGAAACGATATGGCAACAGCCGCGGCGCCTGGGAGCTGGGTCTGGCCAAGTCAAAGGTGTCGGTTGCGGCAGACCTGGCCAAAGGCAAAGCCAGGGGCCTTTATCTGTTGATGGCCGATGACCTGACCAATACCCAGGCCCTGGCCGACAGCATGAAAGGAGTCGAATTCTCAGTAGTTCAGGCCAGCTACCGCTCACCCGTTACGGAGAAAGCGGATGTTGTTCTCCCATCAATACTCTGGACTGAGAGCAAAGGCAGCTATACCTCGATTGACGGCATCAGCAAGAAGACCGTTCCTATGGTCAAGGCAAATCCTGCCATCAAGTCGGATGCCGACACCCTCAAGGAAGTTGCCAAACACCTTAAAAAATAAAAGCCCGTAAGGAGTGAACAGATGGCAAAAGTAAAAGTAGCGACGGTCTGGCTGGAATCATGTGCAGGTTGTCACATGTCATTCCTCGACGTGGATGAATTCATAATCGATTTATCCAAGCTGGTCGAGTTTCGCAGGAGCCCCATCACCGACATCAAGGGCTTCGATGATGTAACCGTAGGTATCGTTGAAGGCTCCGTCGGCAACGAAGAGGAAAAAGAGGTCATCGAGGAACTGCGCCATCACTGCAAGATACTTATGGCGCTGGGTGACTGCGCCTGCTTCGGCGGAGTCTGCGCCATGCGCAATACCCTCGACAAGGAAACCGTCCTTAAGCGCGCTTACATAGATGCTCCCAGCAACTACAAGGGCAAGATTCCGGTGGCGCCCGGGGTTCCCGAACTGCTTGATAAGGTGTATCCGGCTAACCAGATAGTTAAAGTGGATTGCTATGTGCCCGGCTGTCCGCCGGAGCCTGAGGCCATCAAGTTCGGCCTCACCGAGCTGCTGGCCGGCAGGATACCTGTCGTTCCCAGCAATATAATGCGCTTTGATTAAAGAGGTGAAAGATGGCAAGTAAAACGATTGAAATCAATCCCATTACCAGGGTGGAGGGACACGGAAAGGTCACCATCCAGCTGGACGATGCAGGCAATGCCGTATCGGCCAGGTTCCATGACACCCAGTTTCGCGGCTTTGAGAAATTCTGCGAGGGGCAGGTGTTCCAGGAGATGCCCAACCTGACACCGCGAATATGCGGCATCTGCCCGGTCAGCCACCAGCTTGCTTCGGCCAAAGCCTGCGATGCAATCCTGGGCAAGGAACTCACTCGTCCCGCCAAGCTGCTGAGAGAGCTGCTGCACAAGGCACAGTTTATACAGTCCCATGCTCTGCACTTCTTTCATCTGGCCAGCCCTGATTTCCTGCTGGGCTTTGACTCCGATCCGGCCACCAGGAATGTCATAGGTCTTATCGGTGCTGACCCGGCGCTGGCCACAGAGGCCGTCAAGCTGCGCAGCCTCGGCCAGACCATCATCAAGAAACTGGGCGGCAAGAAGGTTCATATGAACGCAGCCATACCGGGAGGCATGACCACCGCCTTATCTGCTGAGGACAGGGATTATTTCCTCAAACAGATGGGATGGGCGCTGGCCGATGCGCAGCTCGCCGTGAAAATACTGAAGGAATACGTTGCCGCCAACGCCGACATGGTCAACAGCTTTGCTACGTTCCCGTCCGCCTACCTGGGAATGGTGGACAAGGACAACAATCTTGAATTATATGACGGCAACCTGAGGGTGGTTGATTCCAAAGGAGTCGTCCTCGAGGACCAGTTCGATCCCTCCAAATACCTCGATATCATCGCCGAGTATGTGGAAGACTGGTCATACATGAAGTTCCCCTTCTATAAAAGCCTGGGCTACCCCGGCGGCATTTACCGCGCCGGACCGCTCGGCCGCCTCAATGCCTGCACAGGCATTAAAACACCTGTCGCCAACGCAGAATTCAAGCTCTATAAAAAGCTCAGCCCAAACGGCCTGGTGGAAGGTTCCATGTACTTCCATTACGCCCGCTTGATCGAGCTGATCTATTGCATCGAGAGGACAACTGAGCTGCTGGAGGATAAAGACATCACGTCCACAGACCTGCAGGTCACTTCCAACAAATACAACGAGCAGGGTGTCGGCGTGGTCGAGGCCCCCAGGGGCACACTCTTCCACCATTACTGGGTGGATGAGACCGGTAAGATAACCGGTGTCAACCTGATCGTGGCCACCGGCAACAACAACGCCGCTATGAATCGCTCGGTTTACGAAGTGGCCAAACAATATATCAAAGGTGGCAAGGTGACCGAGGGCATACTGAACAGGGTGGAAGCCGCTATCCGCTGCTACGATCCCTGCCTGTCATGCTCGACGCACGCCCTCGGACAGATGCCGCTGCATATCCAGCTCAGGGCGCCCGACGGCAGTATAGTACAAGATATATACAGTTAGAGTTCACATTCTGATTAAAGGCGGGTTACAAATATTTGTAACCCGCCTTTTGTTTTGATATCTTTTGGAACATGGCCTGCACTTTAATCATAGAGGGTAAAGAGATCAGGGCAGCCCGCGGGGCAAACCTGCTGTGGACCGCACTGGATAACGGTCTCTATATCCCCAACCTGTGTGCGACCCGCGATCTGAAAAGATCACCCGCCTCGTGTCGCCTCTGTTTTGTAGAGATCGCAGGCCGATCCGGCGTTCCCGTTACCGCCTGCACAGAAAGTGTGTACGATGGCATGTCGGTTACTCTCACCAGCTCCAGCATCAGGCGGATGCGTCTGGCATCGTTTAACCTGCTGCTGAGCAACCATGCTCTGGACTGCGCAAGATGCGCAAAGAATAAAAAATGCGAACTGCAGAACATCGCCGCCCGTGAGCATTTCAAACTCAATGACCGGCGTTTCAATAAAATCCCGCTTGAATATCCCATCGACTCCAGCCACCCTCTGATAGTATTCGACCGCAATAAATGCGTTCTCTGTGGAAAATGCATTCTGGCCTGTAATAAAAGCGGAACTTCTGTGCTGGACTTTGCTTATCGTGGTTTGAAGACAATCGTTTCCACCTTCG
>JBAZLT010000094.1:0-6463 GCA_041650115.1 Dehalococcoidia bacterium
GCCTTTTTTCAGTCCGAGGCTTACCAGGCCGAGGGAAAAATATTTTACCCGATTATAGTAGTCCGCCCAGCTGTAGCGGTGCCAGATGCCGCGCTTTTTTACGCACATGGCGGCCTGACCGCTCCACCTCAGGTGGTTGGCTTCGATGAGTTGTGGAATTGTATATGTGTCGATCATGGGAACTTTGTGGGGCGGTGGTCTATCGACGGGGACCGCCCGGATCAAAAGAGTCTAAACATCCTGGCAGCTTTTTTAAAGCCGTCGAGTGCGCCTTCGAGGGTGCTGTGATTAACGCAGTAGGAAATTCTGAAAAAGCCGGGGCTGCCAAAGCCCCTGCCCGGTACTGTCATTACATTCATTTTTTGCAGCTCGTGCACGAATTCCACATCATTCTCTATGGGCGTTCTGGGGAACATATAAAATGCTCCCTGTGGTTTCACCACCTTGTACCCCATACCGGTCAGGTTATTATACAGAAAATCGCGCTTCTCCTGGTACTCCGGTATTGACACAGTCACATGCTGCAGGTGCCGGACGATGTTCTGCATCAGGGCGGGAGCATTGACGAATCCGAGTATGCGGTTGCAGAAGATCAGCCCGCTGACGATCTCTTCCTTGTTCTCCAGAGCCGGATGCACGGCAATGTAGCCGATCCTCTCTCCCGGGAGTGCCAGATCCTTGGAATGCGAAGTGGCAATCATGGCCCTGTGGTATGTCTGTAATATGGGCACGTACTTGAGGCCGTCATACATTAAACTGCTGTATGCTTCATCGCTGATAAGGTAGATGGGGATTTTAAGCGCCTTCTCCCTATGTTCCAGCACATGGCCCAGTTTTCTTACGAAAGTCTCGCTGTAGACCACGCCCGTGGGATTGTTAGGGGAGTTGATAATAATAGCTTTAGTCCTGGCATTTATCTTGCGCTCGAGCTGCTCGAGATCAGGGAGGAAGTTATCGTCTGTGGGAAGGACTATGGTAACCCCGCCGTGGTTATCGATATAGTTGTCGTATTCCATGAAAAAGGGAGCAAATACGATCACTTCATCGCCCGGGTTCAAAAGCGTTTTAAGGATCACATTGATGGCGCCCGCTGCACCCACGGTCATGATAATATCCTGGAACGCGACCTCCATATCATTTTCATGGGAAACCTGCCTGGCCACCGATCTCCTGGTCTCCTCGTAGCCGGCGTTCTCCATATAGCGGTGCATGCCGGCCATAGGATTTTCGCTCAGTTTCCTCAGTATATGTTTGAATTCGGCGGGTGGCTCGATAATGGGGTTGCCCAGAGAGAGGTCGAACACGTTGTGCTCGCCGTGTTTCTTCTTAAGTACGGCAGCTTCCTCGAACATGCGCCGCACCCAGGATCCCGACTCCATGCGCGTGCGGACGTTATCAGATATTGACACCGGCAGCTGCCTCCCTTCCTGCTTCAAAAGCGCGTTTATTCAGCTCCAGGATTCTGGCCGGCAAGTGCTTTGCCATGCCCTTCTGCCACTGCGCATCTGATATTTTCAATGGCAGGACACGCGACAAATAACCCAGCATGAATATGTTCAAAGTGCGGACGTCGCCCAGGTCTGCAGCCTTTTCCGTCCCGTTGATAAGGTAAATGGATTTGGTTACACGCCGGAACGATCCCAGTACAGTTTCGTCATCCGGATATACCTGCGTGCCGAGGGATATCGAGAGAGGTGGAATGGCCAGATTATTGATGATTACGGCGCCGCCCGGCCTCAGATACCCAACCCACCTGGCGGCCTCCAGCTTCTCAAAGGCCAGAAGTATATCTGCTTCGCGTGTATTAATCAGCGGCGCCCGGACTTTTTCGCCCATGCGCAGATGGCTGGTAACGCTGCCGCCTCGCTGCGCCATGCCCAGCGTGTCCGTCTTTTTAACGTCCAGGCCGATATCCAGAGCGACATCACCCAGTATATCGCTGGCGAGTATGATGCCCTGTCCACCCACACCCACCATCAGCACGTCCTGTTTGCCCTGGCTCTTCATTATAGGGATTTATCCTCCAAAACAATAGCCTTTTTCGGGCAGATCTGCTGGCAGATGCCGCAGGAGTCCCCCATGCAGGTACCCGCCTCAATATAAACCCTGTCTTCCTTTTTCTGTATGGCCGGGCAGCCGATCATCAGGCATACGCCGCAGTCATTGCAGACATCCTGATCGACACGGCGTTTATTCTTGCGTACTTTATTGGTAACGGCGCACCTGCCCCTCACAACAACCACTGAGAGTTGTTCGCTGTCGAGGGCCGACCTGATGGCGGACCTTACGGATTTAATATCGAAGGCATCCACAACCTGTAAGTTCTTTACTCCGGCCCCTTCGATAACCCTGGTGATATCTACTTTCTGTGTGACGATGCCCTGCGCCGACCTGCCGGAGCCCGGATGGTCCTGGTGGCCGGTCATGGCCGTGGTGCCGTTATCCAGTATGATCACCGTTATCCTGGCGTCGTTATAAACGGCGTCTATGATGCCCGTGATGCCTGAATGCATGAAGGTGGAATCGCCGATAACGGCCACCACTTTGCTGCTGACGCCGGCCTTGACCAGGCCGATGGCCTGGCCTATGCTGGCCCCCATGCAGGCCGTGGTATCCATGGCGCGCAGGGGTGGATAAGTGGCAAGTGTGTAGCATCCGATGTCGCCTGTAATGATAAGGCCGGTCTCCTTCTCCGACCTGCCCCTGGCATCCAGCACCTTGGCCCTCTTGCCGATCGTGCTGAGCACAAAAAAAGCGCCGGCATGCGGGCACCCGGCGCACAGCAAAGGCGGCCGACCCGGCAGGTTGCCGGCTGACGCCGCTTCAACCGTTGCTTGATCGGGGGGAATGAGGTCCGCTTTGATAGCCGCATGGCGAACCGCGCCCGTGCTCAGTTCACCGTGGCGGGGAATATGCTGTTTGCCTTCAACCTTGATACCCATGGCTTTTATATTCTCTTCCAGGAAGGGGTCCAGCTCCTCGACAATGAAAAGCCTGTTCACTTTACCGGCAAAGCGCTTGATTAGTTTGGGGGGCAGCGGATAAACCAGTCCAAGCTTCAGGAATGATGCGCCGGGGAACGCTTCCCTGGCATACTGATAGCCCACGCCGCTCGATACGATGCCCGTGCGCTCGTCGCCCTCAATAATAATATTAAGAGGGGTCTTTTCGGCCAACGCGGTCAGATCTTCCATCCGGCTGTGCATGTGCGGAACCCGCAACCGCGCATGTCCGGGCAGCATCACATACTTCTCTATATGATGATGGAAAAACCTGTCCCTCTCAGCTCTCAGCGCATTCATATCAATCTCTACGACGGACTTGGAGTGTGCGACCCTGGTGGTTATCCTGAAAAGAACGGGTGTATCGTACTTTTCGCTGATTTCATAAGCCGCAGTCATAAAATCGTACGCCTCCTGGCTGTCTGCGGGCTCGACCATGGGCACCCTGCCCAGTCTGGCGAAATGCCGGTTGTCCTGTTCCCCCTGGGAGCTGTGTATACCGGGATCGTCTGCCGAGACCACCACCAGCCCGCCGTGAACGCCTGTCGTCGCCGCGGCCATGAAAGGATCTGCCGCAACGTTCAGCCCCACGTGTTTCATCGAGACCAGTGTACGTACTCCCGCGTAAGAAGCGCCCAGTCCGACCTCCATGGCAACCTTCTCATTGGTAGACCATTCGGCATAAAGGTCCTTGAAGGTAGCCATGTTCTCCAGAATCTCCGTGCTGGGAGTGCCGGGATAGGCTGTGGCCACCCTCACTCCGGCGTGGTATGCGCCCAGGCGATGGCCTCGTTGCCGGACAGCAGCTTACGACTTTTGCTCATGAGATATGCGGACAAAATGAAATTTGAAGCCTAATTATAATAGCAGCAGGCTGGTAAGTTCAATCTTTTCCGACAGGATTAGAACACCTGCGGCTTCTTTTTAAGTGTCTCGATCAGCTTATCCAGAGGTATGGCCGCCAGGGTCAGGCTCTGCAATCCTCCCGCCGAAAGGTGGATAGCCAGTTCGGCCGCCTTTTCATTGGTGGGCGCATCGATAATATGCACGAAGTCGTACTGCCCCAGCAGGGCATACTGGGCCAGTATTTTTACCCCCATATATTCGACTTCCTTATTCAGTTCCTTCAGCTTCTCAGGATATTCCTCGATCGCCTTTCTCCCGTCTCCGGTCAGTGTTGAGAGCATCAAATATATGGCCATAACTACCTCCAAGTTAATAATTGAGCAATTGCCTGCCCGATACAGAAGGTTTCACAGGTAGTATCAGTGCACACACATTTTATCATTTACTGCTCTAATTAATGTAATCACAGGGGAAATATCACAACCCGATCCATTCTCAGACAGGGACTTGACAGATTTGCGGATATTCATAGTAATATAATATACTGTTTCTAAATTGCCGCCGTGGCAGATAGTGAGCGAATATCAACTTAGATGCACGCTAACAAATATATCTACCGATAGTGGCTCTGGATTAGCTGCCGGATCTTCCCGGTAGCGCTGGAGTCACGAATCCATCCCACGGTTGGTTCCTTTAATCACGGTTGTTCCCGTATTATTTTCTAAGTGGAGGTATATCTATGAAAAGGTCTGTGCTTGTTCAGGTATTAATGGCATCGCTGCTGGTCGTCGTTATGGCAGCATCCTGTGGCCCGGCGCCCGTAGCGCCTTCGGCCAACACTCCGGCCGCGCCGGCTGTCACCGATAACAAGACGTATGAGTTGACATACAGCGTATTCTTCCCTCCGGTACATTACAACTCCATCCTGGCTCAGAAGTTCGCCGATGAGGTCAACGCCCGCACCAATGGCAGGGTCAAGATCACGGTATTCACGGGCGGCACTCTGACCAAGGCCCCACAGGTATACGACGGTGTCGTCAATGGCCTTTCAGACATGGGCATGTCGGTCGTCTCTTATACCATGGGACGCTTCCCCGCGGCCGAGCTGGTGGAACTGCCTCACGGTTATCTCAACGGGTATGTCGCCACCAGGGTGGCCAATGACTATTACAACGAATTCAAGCCCAAGGAATTCGACGATGTCCATGTCCTGTATTTCCATGCCCACGGTCCCAGCGCCATTCTCTCGGTTAAGAAACCGGTCAGGCAGATGGAGGATCTTAAAGGCATGGTTATCAGGTCCACCGGAGTCGGCGCCAGCATCATCGAGGCGCTGGGTGGAAAGGGATACGGCGCAGCCCAGAACGAAGCCTATGAGCTGATGTCCAAGGGCACCATCGACGGTAGCTATACGCCCCGCGAGGTGCTGAAGGGGTGGAAGCAGGCCGAGGTAGTGAAATACGTCACTGAATGTCCAGAGGTCGGAAGCACCGCTAATATGTTCGTGGTCATCAACAAGGCCAAGTGGGACAGCCTTCCTCCCGATATCCAGAAGGTTTTCACCGATGTCAGCAACGAGTGGATCGACAAGCACGGCATGGTCTGGACCTGGTATGACATCGCCGCCATGCAGTTCTTTAAGACCTTCGACGGCCGCGAGGACATCGTGCTCACTCCTGAAGAATCGGCCAAATGGGTCGAGGCTACAAAGTCGCTGAAGGACAAATATATTTCAGAGAGAAATGCCAAGGGACTGCCCGCCGATCAGTATGAGAAATTCCTCATGGAGCGTGCGCAATACTGGGCCGGCAAAACCCCCGCCGATCAACAGTGCATAGACTTCGTAGAATCCAAACTGGCAAAATAATACAACTGAAGCTTAAAACGAATTGCATGGGTGGCAGCGCTGATTAGCGGCTGTCACCCATGCTGATGTAAAAATGTTCGACAAATTTGAAAAAGCCGTGACCCGCATCGCCGGCTGGTTCAACTGGGTTGCCTGCGCCAGCCTCATGGGCATGGTAGCCCTGGTGCTGATCGATATCTGCGGCAACAAGTTCTTCAAGATGCCTCTCACTGGCGGCATAGAGCTGGTCAGCCTGCTCAGCGTAATGGCGATCTCATTTGCCATTGCGCAGACCCAGGTTGCACACGGGCATATCGAAGTGGATATGCTGGTAAGGAAACTGCCTCGTACACCGCAGAAGGTGATATCGGTTATCGTCCAGTGTTTCAGCATCAGCCTTTTCCTTATATTGATGTGGCAGAGCTACACCTACGGCCTGGCGCTGCAGACCAGCGGCGAGGTCTCCATGACCGTGCGTTTACCTTTTTATCCGTTTGTGTGGGCGCTGGGGCTGTGCAGCCTTGTGGTAGTGCTGGTGCTGTTGATGCAAATGATCAAGATGCTGAGGACCGCTTAGGAAGATGGACAACATCCTGCTCGGCATTCTGGGTGTGATAGTCCTGGTGGCTATCTTCCTGCTGCGCATGCCGGTAGGATTCGCCATGGCCTTCGTGGGACTGATCGGATTCAGCATCGTGGTCTCTCCGGCTGCGGGCATGACCCTGGTGGCCCGGGACTTCTTCGATGTGTTTTCATCGTATTCTTTGAC
>JBAZLT010000095.1:0-6345 GCA_041650115.1 Dehalococcoidia bacterium
TTATACCTCAGGGACGGCCTTTACTCAATCTTCAACTCCGAATTATACTATCACGGTATTCTTATGGTTCGGATCGGAGTTATCTCGGATACACATGCAAGGCATTTCAGCCAGCTTCCCCGGGAGCTTGTGCGCGCCCTGGGAACGGTGGATATGATCGTGCACGCGGGCGATATCGTAACCATGGATGTAATCCAGGGGCTTCAGACGCTGGCGCCGGTGCACGGTGTATGCGGTAATATGGACCTGCCCGAGGTAAGGGTCTCGCTCCCGCAGCAGCAGTTGATCGAGGTAGAAGGGAAGAAGATCGGAATTGTGCATGGCAGCGGTGGGCCGGCGGGGCTGGAAAGCAGGGTTAAGCAGCTTTTCCCCGGCGCCGATGCCGTTATATTCGGCCATAGCCATATGCCCACCAACCTGACCATGGAAGGCGTGCTGCTCTTTAACCCGGGCCGGGCGGACGAGTCATACGGCGTGCTGGAAGTTGGCGAGGAAATCAGCGGTAAAATAGTCAGAGCATATTACTGAGGGAGGAGGATAGATGCTTGACAGCTGGCAGGATTACAGGGCGTTCGACCATCCCGCTATACTGAACTTCGTTTTTTACCCCAGGAGCGACTATTTCAGGGCGGCCGACAGCGAACGCTCGAAGGGATACATGATACCGGTGGAGGACGACATCGATATTTCCTGCCGGTTTTATTTCGGGGATGCTCGGTATGCCAACCTGCTTTTTTTCCACGGCAACGGCGAGCTGGCCAGTGAATATGAAGATATCGGCGCCGCGTTTAACAACATCGGCCTGAATCTCCTGGTTGCAGATTACCGGGGATACGGCGGCAGCGGTGGACGACCCTCGGTGTCCGGCATGATGAGAGATGCCCATCCGATCGCCAAGTGGTACCACGATTTTTTTGATGAAAAGGGTTATACGGGCAGCCGTTTTATTATGGGGCGCTCGCTGGGCAGCGGACCGGCCATCGAGCTGGCCGCCGCGTATCCGGGCGATTTCAAGGGTCTGGTGATCGAGAGCGGTTTTTGCGATATAGCGGACCTGCTGGGAAGGATGGTGCGCATGGCGCAGGTACGCGAAGGCGAGGCACCCATCACGCCGGGATTCGACCGGGTCGTTAAAATAACCATGCCTGCGCTGATAATACACGGGGAATACGATTCCATCGTTCCACTTGAACAGGGGGAGAAGATTTTCCGCAATCTGGCTACTGCCGATAAGAAGATGGTGGTTGTACCTGAGGCGGATCACAATACGATATTTGCCGAGGGCATGGAACTCTACCTGCATGAACTGGCAGAGTTCATTCGAAAACACGAATAGGAAAAAAGAAGCCCCCTCCGGGATGAGGGAGGGGGCTGCAAAGACGCTGTTATTTCTTCTCGGGCTTCTCTTCCGATTTTTCGGCTGTTGCGGCCTCTTCACCCTCTGCAGCTTCGGCTGCCGCCTCTTCACCCTCTGCAGGAGCTTCCGCAGCCGGGACCTCTTCCACGACTTTTCGTACCTCTGCGACCTTGATCAGCATCTGCTCGGGGTCGGTAAGGATGGTGATTTTATCGCTCACGGTAAGGTCCTTCACATGGATCGACTGCTCGGGCAGCGCGAGGCTGGAGATATCGACCTCGATATTATGAGGCAGGTCGTCGGGCAGTGCCTCGATCTGGAGCGCTGTCATGGCATGCAGGAGCGAAACGTTCTTGAGCTTCAGGGCTGGGGCTGTGCCGGTGAAGACCAGCGGTACCTCAGCCTTGAGCTTCTCGGCCATATTAACCTGGTAGAAGTCTACATGGATGGGCTCGCCTGTCATGGGATTGCGCTGTACTTCGCGGATAATCACCATACCTGAAGCATCGGCTCCGCTCGTCTTGAGGGAGATCAGGTCCGTGCCTCCGGCCCTGGCAATGATCTGTCCGAGTTTACGGGCATCAACCTGTACCGGCTGTGAATCGATGCCGCGGCCGTAAATATTGCAGGGTATCAGGCCGCCGCGTCGCAGAAAACGCACCTTCTTTCCTTTGACTTCTCTTTTTAAAACTTCGAGCTCAAGTCTTTTCATCGTTATTCTCCAGGGTTAGTAACAAAACATAAAGGTTATCCGGTTTGAGCTTTAAAGTCAAATTTCGCATTTGATTCGCGGGCCGGTTCAGCCTGGATTTGTAGTTGTTTCACGGGCCTTAAGGCGGCAGGAGGGATTGCTGCCCTGCAGCCCGCACAGGTTACACTCCTCCGTCCGGCAATCGCGGGTTAACTCACCCGAGAACATCCGTTCACGTTCGGCTTTAAGGAAAGCGGTGCTTACACCGGGATTGATGTGCTGCCAGGGCAGCAGCTCCGACGGATCGCGCTCCCGGTGCGCATAGAAAGAGGGATCGATCCCACACTCTTCGAAAGCCTGCTGCCATCTGGAGTAATCGAAAAGCTCGCTCCATGTGGCCAGCCGGCAGCCCCTTCTCCAGGCGGAGTAGATAACCGCGCCCAGGCGGCGGTCGCCGCGCGCAAGCACAGCCTCCAGGAGGCTGGTCTTTGTGTCGTGCCAGGACAGCTTGACGCCGCTTTTTCGCAACAGTCTCTGCAGAAGGGACTGCTTGGCCTCGAGCTGCTCGCCGCGCTCCTGGGCGGACCACTGGCAGGGAGTGTGCGGCTTGGGAACGAACGATGATACAGAGACCCTGACATGCGGAGGACGCCCGCGTATGCTTCTGCCCAGGCGGCTGATGGAATCCACCAGTGCGGCAATGTCCGTCACATCCTCGGCCGTCTCAGTGGGAAGCCCTACCATAAAATATAGTTTGAGGTTCATCCAGTCTTTTTCGAAGGCGGAGGCAAAGGTTTCCAGCATGGCATCCCGGGGTATCCATTTGTTGATGGCCCTGCGCAGGCGCTCGCTGCCGGCCTCCGGTGCAAAAGTTAGCGTGGTCTTGCGCCCCGATGGGAGAGAATCGATAAGGTCAATGGAGGACCTGTCCATCCTCAGACTGGGCAGGGAGATGGTTATACCGTCCCGGGCATACCTGTCCGACAGGGTCCGGACAAGATGGCGGATATTGCTGTAGTCACCGGAGCTGAGGGAGATAAGCGCCAGCGTATTGTAGCCCGTGTTGTCCAGCAGGCAGCCGGCGGTTTCGAGCACGGTATCTTCGGCCAGCTCCCTGACCGGACGGTAGAGCACGCCCGCCTGACAGAAGCGGCAGCCCCGGCTGCAACCCCTCTGTATCTCGACGGCGGCCCGGTCGTGTATTACCTCTATATAGGGCACGACCGGACGGGTCACCGGCCTGAGCTTATCGGCCACCACCTTCAAGATGCCGGCCGGAGCCCCGCCGTCCAAGGGATGGATCGAGGCCGGAGTGCCGTCCTTCCGGTATGACACAGAGTAAAAGCGGGGTACATATATCCCGGGCAACTCAGCCAGATTGCTTAGCAGTGCATCCCTGTTGCCCCGATGCCGCCGCACTGTACCCAGTATTTCCTCCAGCGCGCCTTCAGCTTCGCCCTCAAAGAAAACATCGATGAAGTCCGAGAGCGGCTCCGGATTCATGGCGCAGCTGCCGCCGGCTAAGATCAGAGGATAGGTGCCGTCGCGCCGGCTGCTGAAGACGGGGATGCCTGCCAGGTCAAGCATATTGAGGACGGTTGTATAACTAAGTTCATAGCCAAGCGAAAAGCCGATGATGTCGAAATCACGCAGTGGGCGTCCGGTCTCGAGGCTGCATAATGGACGGTTGTGGCGGCGCAGCACCTGCTCCATATCGATCCACGGCGCGTAAACGCGCTCGGCCAGCGCACCCGGGATACTGTTGATTATCTCGTAGAGGATGGGTATGGCCATATTGGACATGCCCACTTCATAGATATCGGGGAAGGCCAATGCCACCCGCAGATCGGCTATTTCCCAGTCCCCGGGCAGGGAGTTCCATTCCCCTCCCGTGTAGCGGGCGGGTTTCATGATACCCTGTAATATTTTGTCGTCCATCTGCATCATTCGGGAGCGACTTCAATTATAACCGCCGTTATGGCATGTCACAAAAGCGTCAGATAGCAAACAAGGATTGTGGAATGTGTCCGAATACGGATTATGCCGTTGACACGTGCAGGGGAGAAAGAGTATAAAGTAAGCTGTTTAAGGCGGGGCAGAGGTAGATAAAGGGGAGAGCATACGAGGATGGCAAAGAAAGCTGATAAGAGCAGGGCCAGACAGACAGTGATGAAAGCCATCGGGAACAGCCCTGCGCCCAAGAAGAGCAGGGCTGTAAAAGGGCGCTTGACCCGGGGGAAACCGGAGCCGGCGGGGGGACAGATGGCGGCGATGCTGGGCGGCCTGCCAGACGGGATCTGCATTTTCGATAAAACAGGCGTGATCACTTACTGCAATGCGGGTTTTTCCGCCATCAGCGGCCTGCCGTTGAGGAAATTGACCGGACATAAGCTGAGAAAAAACGCCCTGTGGGGAGAGCCTGGAAAAGAAGATGAGTTCCGGGAGCTGTGGCGCAAAGCCAGGCAAACCGGCCGTGAGCTCGAAGTGCAGGCATTGCCTGTATCACGGACGGGGCAGGCAGCCCGGTTCTGGGATTTAAAGCTGACGCCGTATTTGTCAAAGAAGAAACGATTTGAGGGCATGAACCTGCAGATCAGGGAAGTGACTGAAGAAGCCTGTCTGAGGAATAAGGAACGCCTGCTGACGGACTACTACGCGGCGGCATTGATATACGAGTCGGTGCAACCGCTGCTGAACGACCTGGTAGGACTGCTCAAAGACTACAGCCGCTGTCCGTTTGTGGAAATTGTTATTGCGGATAGCCACGGAAACAGGACACTTAAAGCCATGACCGGGCAGAGCCCGGGGCTATGGGATACCAACAAGGCGGTCTCCCAACCCGCCGTCGAAATGCTCTTCAGCGAAGCAGGGTCTGAGTTCTCCTGCGGCGAGAAAGGCTCTCTCTGTTTGAACGACACGCTTGCCGTGGCGAGCAGCCTGGTTGGCAGCCTGCGAAGGCTGGTAAACGATGCAACCAATTCATACGGCTGCAAGTCACTGGCGCTGGTGCCCGTCACTCTGGCGGAAAAGATAACGGGCTATATCCTGCTTGCCGGTCCGGACTCCGGCGCGATAACGCCGAATACCATAGAAGCGGTTGAGTCTGTCTCAGGCCATCTCCAGATTATCATTGAACATGCCGAACTGAAGGACGAGGTGCGCAGGCAACGGCAGGGATTGCTGAAACAGATGCACGAGCGGTCCGCACATCTGGAGGCGTTAAGTGAAAGGTTGAAACTCGAATCTGCCGAACGCAAGAAAGCACAGGATGAGATGCGGATTCAAAGGGACCTAGCCGTGGCACTCAATGGTATTGAAAACCTCGACGAGGCCTTGAGGTTATGCCTGGATACCGCAATTTCAGTCTCAGGCATGGACTGTGGCGGTATCTATCTGGCCGATCACGTAGCCGGAGGATTCCACCTGGCGGTTTCAAGAGGTCTATCGGATGATTTCGTAAAGCAGGTTACCTATTATAACGATTCGGAGCCGAATGCCCTTGTCATCAGAAATGGCGTACCGGTTTACTCCACTTACGGCGAAGTGGAGACATCGACCGACCAGGTGCGGCGGGAGGAGGGATTGAAGGGCCTGGGTGTCATACCGGTTATACACGACGGCAGGGCCGTTGCATGCCTTAACATCGCCTCCCATGTATTTGATGAGATACCCTTCAACGCCCGCAGTGTGGTCGAGGCGATTGCTGCGGACCTGGGCACTTTCATCGCTCACATAGTGGACAGGGAAGCTTTGAAGGAAAGCGAAGAACGCTACCACGCTCTTTTTTTCGGGACAACCAATCCGATCCTGGTGAAGGACATGGAGGGCAATTATATAGACGGCAATGATGCCGCACTGGCTTTCCTCGAGTGTACCCGCGAGGAGTTCCTGGCCATGAATGTGAAAAACACACTGCCTCCTTACCTCGACGAGGAGTGGTATGCCAACCTGCGCAAAATATGGGAGACCGGGGGGACGGTTGAAAGGGATTACTATGTCTGGGGCAAGATAAAGGTGCTGGAGCTCACGCTCACACCCCTGCAGCTGCGCGGCCGCAAGATCGTCTTCGGTATTGGACGTGATGTTACGGAGAGGAAAAAAGCCGAGAAAGAGATACGGGAATCGGAGGAGAAATACCGGCTGCTGGTGGAAAGCGCCAACGAGGCCATTGCAGTCGTGCAGGACTCAACCGTTAAATATGTCAATGACAGGACGTTTGAAATAATGCTCCACACCAGAGAGGATTTCCTGTCAAGACCTTTTATCGAGTTCATTCATCCGGACGATAAGCAAATGG
>JBAZLT010000096.1:0-6308 GCA_041650115.1 Dehalococcoidia bacterium
CCTTTTCGAAGACTATTTCAAGGCGCTGGACAGATATACTTCCAGTGCTCCGCAGTCTCCCATCCCCTTCCCGGTGGCGCGTGTTATCAGCGTGGAGAAGGAGATACAGGCCGCCTACGAGATACACCCTTACGACAAGGTCTCCGAATATATAGATAAGGCGGAATACATCGCGGTCGGCACCTGCTACTGCCGGCACCACGGCGAACTGCTGGGACGTCCCTGCACCAAGCCCAAGGATGTCTGCATGGGGTTCGCCCCCGACGCCAGGTTTATGGCCGAGAGGAAATTCGGCAGGCTGATCAGCAAGGATGAGGCCCGCGCCATTCTGCGCCGCACTGAGGAGGCCGGCCTGGTCCACTGCTCCAGCAATATGACCAAATATGTCCAGTTCGTGTGCAACTGCTGCCCCTGCCACTGCGGCATATTGCAGAGCATGAAGAAATTCAATATGAAGGGCTCCGCCGCGGTCTCGGGATTCATCACCTCGTTTGACGCCGATAGCTGCATTGCCTGCGGCGACTGCGTGGAAAGGTGCCCGATGGAAGCCCTGACGATGGAAGACGACAGCCTCTCGTTCAATGAAAGTAAATGCATCGGCTGCGGACTCTGCTCTTCCTCCTGCACCACCGGCTCCCTCAAACTGGTACCGCGTGAGGACGCACCCGTTCCGCCACGCGACTGGCGACAGCTTAATGCCAGCCTGCTTTCCTCGGTTAGCGAGCTTCTGAAGGGTTAAAAGCCTCTATTCCCAATCGCTCTTGGGACGTTTCTTCTTGAGTACCCTGGGCAGCACTATGATGAGTATCAGCAGGACTACTATGCCGATGGCGATGAAGACCAGCGTGTTGGTGGTCATGAAGCCGACCTTAACCAGCGTGGCAGAAGTCCAGTCGCTGGCATTGCCCGCGCCGTCCACCGCCCTCACACGCCAGTAGTATTCGCCGTTGGGCAGGGCTTCAGCCTCTGTCAGCGTGTACTTGGCGTCAGCCAGTTTGGTGTGCGAAACAAGGGTCTTGGCAAAATTGGAGCCCTCGCTCACCTCCAGATCATATGTGATGCCGCTGGGATCGCTCTCCTCAGTCCACTTGAAAGCAATCTTGGTATCGCCCATGAAACCAACCGTCGCCCCATCCTTGGGCGAGGATATCTGCGGGGTGTCGGGTGCAGTAGACTCCATCATAAAGGTGGTTGAGGCAGTGGACCCTTTGGTATCGGTAGCCGTGATGGTTAAAGAACCGCTTTTGCCTCCGGGCGCCTTGAAGATGGATTGGAAGCTGCCCGAGTCGTTGACCGACCCGCTGGCGACCGATGTGCCGTCCCACATAATGGAATAGTCCTTGCCGGCATTGAATCCCGAGCCGGTTACCCGTAGCTCGTCTTTGACATTGCCGCTCTTGGGCACAATGGTTAGTACCGCCTGGGTTGTGAAGACGGCCGGAGTAACGTCTACGGAAGGGGTTATCCTGCCGTAGGCCCCGATATTGTGGGGACCGCTGCCGCACGGAGGCACAGTGGTCTCCACTGACCAGCTGCCGTTGTCATCCGCCAGCAGGTTGCGCTCGATGGTCTTGCCGTCGAAGGTGACCTCGATGGCGGTCTCGTTGTTGGCGAAACCGGTACCGCTCACCTTCACCTTGTCCTCTACAGCGCCGCTGTTGGGATTGATGTTAATGGCAGGTCCTACGGTGAATACCTTGTCGGGCAGGTCGCTGGCCGCGGTGGTATTGCCCTGAATTTTAACTATGTGACCGCCCCTGGTTGAAGGCGGGACTGCGAAGCTGGTGCTCCAGGAGCCATTGACCTCGGCCGTCAAGTTGGACCTGACTTCTTTATCCGAGAAGAGCACCTTGATCCCACCCTCGGCCGAGGCGAAGCCTGTGGCCTTGATCGTTACCTGCGTGCCGACGCCGCCGGAAGTGGGGTCCATCTCGACCACGGGGCTGATGGTGAAATTCTTGTCCGCAACATCGGTACCCTTGGTGGTATCGCCAGATGCGTCGATGGGGCGAGCGCCCCGCGGGGATATGGGAGCAGTAAAGGTCGTGGTCCACGAGCCGTTTTCGTCGGCCGAGATACCGCTCTTTATGACCGTCCCGTCGTAGGTGACCGCTATATCATCCTCGCTGACGCCGAAGCCGTGACCCGATACGGTGATGTCCGTGCCGGCTTTGCCCGAGTTGGGATCGATAGTAATATTAGGTACGACGATATAGTTGCCCGAAAACGCCTGTGTGCCGCTGGGGCTTTCTACTATGACGGGGTGCTCTCCCCCGTAGGCATCGGGCACTATGAAGAATACGCTGCCGCCGCTGCCCACCACCCCCTGCTTGTACACCTCCGCGTCCCACTTGATCTTGTACGAATTTCCCTCCGTGAGACCGGTGATCGTAACCTCAAGGCCGACTATTCCCATGGCCGGGCTCATGCTTGCAGCTGTAACTGCGCCAGCGGGAATAAGGCTGAGGACAATGGCCAAAAGGGCGGTGAAAGCCAGCACCTTTATTCTCATATCCGTACCTCCTTATATAAATAATATCGAAAAAGCCCGGCAATTGATAGGTAGCCCGTGTCATATGCGGGCGCCTATCGAAAAATCAGGCGGTTTTGAAGCGCCGCGCCAGTGAGGCTGCGGAGCCGTGTTCCCGCACCTGCCGTTCTTTTTCGCCGTCGCTCCAGCCCCTCAGTTTCTGCATTTCGTCTGCGACCGCGGGCACTGCGTCCGTGCCCAGGTCCTTGCGCATTCCAACCGCGCTGCGCCGCAGCATGAAATCGCTGATCGTCATGCAGGCCTCGTTCCGCACCGCATAGCTTACCTGTGCCAGTATATCCGGTCCGCCCGGGCTGAGCGGCCGCAGGCCGGACCTGTCATCACCGGCCGTGGCCAGCACCTCTCCGCTCCTGCACCCGTATATTCGGGAAAGGTGCACGGCGGTCGAGTTGGAGATTCCCCATTTGCCGGCCATATCCGCAATGTCGGCGGAGGTCATGGCAGGCGCACCGGGCAGCGGCCTTTCGCCGGTCACGCAGCGCGATTTGTTGCCCATCTTGCGGCAGACCAGGTCGGAGGCCTCTTTGGCCACCGCCCGGTAGGCTGTGATCTTGCCGCCCAGTATGCTGACCAATCCTTCCAGCTGATCGCGTTTGGTGTGGTCTACGATCGCATGGCTGCGTGAGGTGTCGGAGGCTGATTTGCCGGGCTTGAGCGCCAGCGACCTCAGCCCCGCATAGGCATAATAGACGTCGTCGATGCCGACCTCCGGATAGGCCAGGTGGAGACCTTCCAGTATGTATTCCACGTCCTCCCTGGTGGCATAGACGGCATCCAGGTCGTCCTTATAGACGGTATCGGTCGTTCCCACCAGCGAGAATCCTTCCCAGGGTATGACAAAGAAGAGGCGTCCGTCGCGCGGGGAGAAGAGCACCAGCGCGTGTTTCGATACCTGGGGTATGACGATGTGCGCCCCCTTGGTGCGCAGAAGGTAGGGTGGCTTGTCCTTGAACAGCATCTCCTTGATGATATCGACCCAGTGCCCGGCGGCATTGACCACCAGCCTGCCCCTGGCCTGAAGTGTCTCGCCGCTGATCTGGTCCTTTACCTCTACTCCCGTGATGCGGTTTCCCTCCCGCAGTATGCCCGTGACCTTCGCATGGTTGACCACGGTGGCCCCGTTCTCCGAGGCGGACAGGGCATTCTCCCAGTTGAGACGTTCCGTCAGGGGAATGGCGCAGTCGGAGTATACATACGAACCCTCCAGGCCCTGGACCTTGAGGCCGGGCTCCTCGGCCAGTGTCGTAGCCTTGCTTAAATATTTGTGATTGGGCAGGGTCTTATCGAAAGATATGATGTCGTAGAGAATGGTGCCGAAGAACATGGCGAAATTGAGGCTGAAGTTGGGTATTGGGATGAAGAAGGACAGAGGATAGACCAGGTGCGGGGCGATGCGCATCAGCACCTCCCTCTCGCTCAGGTCCTGGCGCACCAGGCCGAATTCCAGCTGGCGCAGGTAGCGCAGCCCGCCGTGTGCCAGGCGCGTTGAGCGCGAGGTTGTGCCCGAGCCGAAGTCGTCCTTCTCCAGCAACAGCGTATCCAGCCCGCGCAGCGTAGTGTCCCTGGCCACACCGGCGCCGACTATGCCGCCTCCTATGACGATGACGTCGAAGGTCTTCCCGGAAATCGCTTTAAAATCTCTTTTCATATCGCACCTTACATCTAATTTATTGCCCAGCCGCGGGACCTCTCCACCGCCCGCTTCCAGGTGGCGTATAGGTTTTCGCGTTGATCGGCCGACATTTTCGGCTCGAAGGTGGCCGAGGAACGCCATTTGCCGGCTATCTCCTCCTTGTTTTTCCACAGGCCGGCAGACAGCCCTGCCAGAAAGGCCACGCCCAGCGCAGTTGTCTCGGGAATGGCAGCCACCTGTATGGGAACGTTCATGACATCCGCCTGAAACTGCATGAGGAAGGAGTTGGCCGTCCCGCCACCGTCCACCCGCAGCACAGGTATGCCGATACCGGTCTCGGAGCGCATGGTGTCTATCACATCCCTGACCTGGAAGGCGATGGACTCCAATGTAGCCCGCGCGAGATGCCCTCTGGTGGTGCCGCGCGTTATTCCGGTCATGGTTCCGCGCGCGTACATGTCCCAGTAGGGAGCGCCCAGCCCCACGAAGGCGGGCACGAAATACACACCCCCGTTGTCATCCACCGAGCGCGCCAGCGCTTCGCTCTCGGCCGCGTTTGCGATTATCTTTAGCCCGTCGCGCAGCCATTGCACGGCAGCTCCGGTAATAAAAATGCTCCCCTCCAGCGCATAGTTGACCTTATTGTCCAGGCCCCAGGCAAGGCTGGTGAGCAGTCCGCGTTTGGATATGATGGGCTTCTCGCCGCTGTTCATGAGAATGAACGAGCCGGTGCCGTAGGTGTTCTTGGACATGCCCGGATTGTAGCAGGCCTGGCCGAAGAGGGCGGCTTGCTGGTCGCCCGCAATGGCGCAGAGGGGTATGCGGGCGCCCTCGAAAATGCCCTCGGCCGTCTCACCATAATTGAAGCTGGACGGTATCACTTCAGGCAATGTGGCCGCGGGTATGTTGAGCGTGGAAAGAATATCGCTGTCCCACTGCAGCGTATTGATATTGAACAGCATGGTGCGCGAGGCATTGCCGTAGTCGGTCACATGGGACTTGCCGCCGCTGAGTTTCCAGGCCAGCCAGCAGTCCACCGTTCCGAAGAGCAGCTCCCCCGCCTCGGCGCGCTTCTGCCCGTTCTTAATATGGTCGAGAATCCAGCGTACCTTGGTGGCCGAGAAATAGGCATCGGGTATCAGCCCCGTTTTGTCGCAGATGGCCTGGCCGGCGCCGCGGGTCTTCAGTTCTTCCACCAGGCCCGCCGTGCGGCGGCACTGCCAGACAATGGCGTTGCTCACCGGCCGGCCCGTCTTTTTGTCCCATATGATGGTTGTCTCGCGCTGGTTGGTTATGCCGATGCCGGCTATGGAAGAAGGCTTTATACCGGCTTTTTCCAGCGCCTGCCGCGCTACCTGGAGCGAGGTTTTGTATATCTCATCGGGATCGTGTTCTACCCAGCCAGGCTCGGGAAAGATCTGCCTGGTCTCGGTATCAGCGTCGGCAACCGGTTTACCCTCGCTATTGAAGAGAATGGCCGCACTGCCGGTAGTGCCCTGGTCTATGGAGAGGATGTATTCTCTGGCAGCCATAGTTCACTCCTGCGGATATTTGAGTCCGCATATTCTATCACTAAAGAAACGGTGTTACTACGGTACCGCTCTCAGCCGCCCACGAAGCGTCCGATGACGTCGATGTTATCGCCATCCTTCAACGTGTGGTCGGCAAGCTGCCTGATGTGAACGCGGTTGACCAGTATATTGCTGTCGCCCGATATGGTTCGCTGCTCTTTAACGCCGTGGCTGAGCAGGCGCTCATGGTATCTGGGTCCGTAGGTTTCTTCCATCTGACGTATGAAGTCCTCGACGGTAGTGGCCTGCATGGTAAACCTTTCGACACCCAGGTAGAGGCGCCAGGGGCCGACGAATCGGACGTTGACCTTCGCCATTATTTCGCCCCCCGCGATAGAGTGATGCTCTCAACGCTTCCATCGGAGAAATCCACCTGCAGCAGGCGGTTGCGCAGTGGTTCACCCTCGCCCGTGATGACCTTGACCACCTCCTGGACCTCCCAGGCGGCGATGGCGGCAGGAGTGGCCGCGGGATTGCCCGTGAAGGTCTCAATCCCATGCATACCGCATCCCTGACCATATATGGCGGAGAGGCCCCTGTCGCCGGGCAGCAC
>JBAZLT010000097.1:0-6266 GCA_041650115.1 Dehalococcoidia bacterium
CTCGCCGCGCTGAAAGAAGAGAGGCCGAAAATCAGCGAGGAACTGACAAGGGCAGCGGCGGACAAAGATTTTCGTGAAAACGCACCGCTGGAGGCTGCGCGCGAGAAACAGGGACATATTGAGGGGCAGATCCGGGAACTGGAGAACACTCTGAAGCGCTCCAAAGTAATCGAGGCGCCGGAAGAGAAAGGCCAGCGTATATCCATGGGGGACACGGCTATCATATCCTTCGTGGCATCAGGTGAGCAGATACGTTACACGCTGGTCAGCTCCAAGGAGGCCAATATCCAGCAGGGCAAGATCTCACTTAACTCCCCTCTGGGACAGGCCCTTTTCAACAAAGAGGCGGGTGACTTGCTGGAGGTCACAGCTCCTTCCGGCGTACACAAATATCAGATCATCGAGATATTGAAGAGTGATTGACCGAACAATCAAGCAGCTGTAAACATACCTGACTTTACAGGCTGACTTTAATTATCGGTCGGTTTTAATTATAATAGTGCGGTTTTGGAGCACGGCAGTTAACGCGAGCCGGCTCACAGAGAGCGGGGATAATAAGGCAAATATTAATTTGGTACTAAATACGAATTAATAATAAGGAGGAACCATGGACTTTAAACTGACGGACAAACAGATAGAACACAGGAAGGAGTGTTACAAAGTCTGCGCAGAACTGGAAAAGAAGAAGCCCAAGACTTGGGTCGGCTTCGAAAGCCAGTTCGACAACGACGAAGGCTGGGATTTCCACCGCTATTGTGCCAAGGAATTCGCCAAGAGAGGATGGTTGGCTCTTGGCTGGCCCAAGGAATACGGCGGAACCGGCGATATGATGGAGAAGGTGCTCTTCGCCGAGGCGCGCGGCTACTATGACCTTGCCGGCTCGGACATCTTCGGTGTGTCCATGCTTGCGCCAACCCTGCTTGCCGCGGGCAGTGAAGAGCTGAAGAAGGAATTCCTCCCCAAGATCGCCAGCGCCGAGCTCATGTTCTGCGAGCTCTGGAGCGAACCTAACTCCGGGTCTGACCTGGCGGGACTGCAGACCTCGGCCGTGCGCAAGGGCGACGAATTTATCGTCAACGGCCAGAAGACCTGGAACACCGGCGCCCATCGTGCGGATTGGGCATTCGGCGTCTATAAATCCGATCCCAATGCCAAGAAACACCACAATCTCACCTTCATGCTCTGCGATATGAAAACCCCTGGAATTAGCGTAAAGGGCATCCCCTATATGAGCGGCACCCATGTATACAACGAGGTTTATCTGGATGATGTTCATATACCGGCCAAATACATCGTCGGCCAGGAGAACGAAGGCTGGGCGGTAGTGAACGTTCTGGCCGGCTTCGAAAGGTCCAACCTCGACATGGTCTACGGACTGGTCAGGGGAGTCGAAGAGCTGGTACATTTCTGTAATGAAAATAAGCGCGGCGGACAGCCCCTGTCCAAGGACCCCATGGTCAGGAATAAGGTTGCCGACATCGCATGCCAGCTCGAGGCAGTGCGCACGCTGGCCTACCGCGTAGCCGATCAGCAGAACCGCAACGAGATGGGCCTGATGGACGCCGCCGCGGTGAAAGTCTTCGCCAGCGAGTTGATGGAAAAATACTCTCATGTGGCCTGCGACATCCTGGGACCCTACGGCCAGGTAAAGCACTCCAAATTCGCCAAGATGAACGGCGCACCCGAGTACACCTATCAGGGCTGCTTCGTGCCTATAGTCTCAATGGGCACCAACGAAATCCAGCGCAATATCATTGCCTGGTACGGCCTCGGCCTGCCCAGGATGAAATAATCAAGGATGCGTAATAGTTAGGAGGAAATATGGATCTCAGATTTACAGAACAGCAAGAGATTTTGAAGAAGTCAGCCAGGGATTTCCTCACCAAGGAATGCCCCAAAGCCAAGGTGAGAGAGCTGGCCAAAGATTCCAAAGGTTACGATCCCGCCGTGTGGCAGAAGATGGCTGAGCTCGGCTGGCTCGGCTTTAACATACCCGAAGACTACGAGGGAATGGGCTACTCCTTCGAAGACCTGACCATGCATATCGAAGAGGTCGGAAAGAATATACTGCCGGGCCCCTATATCAGCACCGTCGTCAACACCTTCGCAATCGTGGAAGCGGGCACCGATGAGCAGAAGAAAGACCTCCTGCCCAAGATTTCCAACGGCAACTGCATCCTTACGCTGGCATGGTTCGAGGAGAACGGCCAGTTCGACGCATCCGGCATTACCCTGAAAGCCACTGCCAAGGGCAACGATTTTATCCTTAGCGGCACCAAGGTATTGGCAGACAGCGCCCACGTGGCCGACTACATGATCGTCGTTGCCAGGACCAAAGCCGGCAGCGGTGAAGACGGCGTCACACTTTTCCTGGTGGACGCCAAGTCCGCCGGCATCAAGGCCGAACTTATGCCCACCATAGCCAGCGATCACCTCTGCGAAGTGGTCTTCAAAGATGTGGCCGTGCCGGCCAAGAACGTGCTGGGCAAGGTAGACAAAGGATGGGCCGTCCTCCAGACGATCATTCGTAAGGGATCTATCCTTAAATCTGCGGAATCACTTGGCGGGCTTTCGACCGTGGTCGAGATGACCGTGGCCTACGCCAAAGAGCGAGTTCAGTACGACAGGCCTATCGGAGCCTTCCAGGCACTGCAGCACAAGATGTCCGATATGTGGATCACCATGGGGACCAGCCGCTACCTGCTTTATGAAGCGGCCTGGATGGAATCCAACAACATGCCCTGCGCCAAGGAAGCCTCCATGGCCAAGGCCTACATCAATGAGGCATACAAGCTAATCACCGCCCTGGGCGTGAAGCTCCACGGCGGCATCGGCACCAGCTATGACCACGATGCCCCGCTGTATTTCCACAGGGCCAAGGCGGCCGACACCGTTTACGGCAGCACCGATTTCCACAGGGAACTGGTCGCTCAACAGATAGGCCTTAAATAACACTTTCAAAAGCTAAACGAAATCCCCTGCCCGTCTACGGGCAGGGGATTTTCATTTGCCTTTCGCGCCAAATTGCCCTGAGACTATTGTTATGTTATACTTTTCTCCGGTTTTGAATAAGCGATTCTCTCTTGTTTCAGGAGGTTAACGAAATTTGGCAGATTCAGTTACAGTGAAGCAACTCTTGGAAGCCGGCGCCCATTTCGGTCACCAGACAGGACACTGGCATCCTAAAATGAAGAATTATATCTTCACACAGCGAAACGGCATACACATCATCGATCTTGAGCAGACAGTCACGCTACTCAACAAGGCCTGCGCCTTCGTCAGGGACCTTGTCGGCAACGGCCAGACTATTATGTTTGTCGGCACCAAGAAGCAGGCCCAGGAGATAATCGAAGAAGAGGCCAAACGTTGCGGTATGTATTATGTAAACCAGCGCTGGCTGGGCGGCATGCTCACCAACTTCAACACCATACAGGGCAGGATCGATTACCTGGTCAGGCTGGAGGATAAGAACTCGAGGGGCGAGCTTGACTACATGTCCAAGAAAGACAAGCTGAAGGTTGAGAAGGAGATGGCCAAGCTCAACAGGCTGATGGGCGGATTCAAAGAGATGACAGCCCTGCCGGGCGCTCTCTTCATTATCGACCCGACCAAGGAAAAAATCGCCCTTAACGAAGCACAGAAAGTCGGCGTAAAAATAGTGGCTACGGTTGATACCAACTGCAACCCGGATGGGATTGATTACATCATCCCGGCAAACGATGATGCCATCAAGGCCATAAAAGTTATCTGCATGCATATAGCTGATGCCGTCCTCGAAGGCAAGATGCTTGCCGAAGCGGGAGAGAATAAGGAGGAGGAAAACGAGGCCCCGGTCGCAGCAGAGATAACCTCGCCCTGATCCCCCATTCTCACTTTGCAAAGTTGTCCCTGAGCGAATAGCTCTCATGATGCCAAAGGAGGACCGAATTGGAAATTTCAGCGAATACTGTTAAAGAGCTCCGGCAAAAAACCGGTGCGGGCGTAATGGACTGCAAGAAAGCCCTGACCGAGGCCGGAGGCGATTTCGATAAGGCCTGCGCCATCATCGCGGAGCGCGGGCTGGCCATTGCCAAGAAAAAATCCGATCGGGTGGCCGAGCAGGGCCTGATCGAATGTTACGTTCATACCGGAAACCATCTGGGAGTCATGATCGAGATCAACTGCGAGACCGATTTCGTAGCCCGCACGCCGGAATTCAGGGAACTTGCCCACAATGTCGCGCTCCAGGTCTCCGCCATGGCGCCCCTGTATGTGTCCAAGGACGATATGCCGTCGGGCGCGGAGGAAGACCCTGCTGCAGTGTGCCTGCTGCTCCAGCCCTTTATCAAGGACCCGGCCAAGTCGATTCAGGATATAATAACCGAGACGGTAGCTAAAACTGGTGAGAATATCAAGGTCCGAAGGTTCGTACGTTTTGAACTGGGCTATTGAAATTGTCTACCCGAAAGACAAACTATAAAAGAGTACTTCTGAAGCTGAGCGGCGAAGCCCTCATGGGCGATAGCAGCTTCGGCATTGATCCTCATATCCTGGATTTAATAGCCAAGCAGATCAAGAAAGTCAACGAAAAGGGGATAGAAGTCGCGATTGTGGTGGGAGGCGGTAACTTCTGGCGCGGCGCAGCCGCGGAGGCCGCCGGGATGGACCGGGCAACAGCAGACTATGCGGGAATGCTGGCAACCATCATCAATGCACTGGCCCTGCAGGACGCTCTGGAAAACAACCACGTGGTCAGCAGAACTCAGTCTGCTATCACAGTTCAGGCTATAGCCGAGCCGCACATCCGCAGAAGGGCCATACGGCACCTCGAGAAGAAACGCGTGGTTATCTTTGCCGGCGGCACGGGAAACCCCTATATGACTACCGATACGGCAGCCGCCTTGCGCGCCATAGAAATCAGTGCCGATGTGCTGCTGGTAGCCAAGAACAGGGTGGACGGCATCTACGATTCAGATCCCAGAAAAAACCACAACGCCAGGAAATACCAGCATCTGACGCACAAAGAAGCGCTGGCGCTTCAACTCGAGGTGATGGATATCACAGCTTTTTCATTGTGCCAGCAGAACAAACTGCCTATAATTGTATTCGACTCACAGGAAAAGGACAGCATAATCAGGGTTATCGAGGGAGAAGACATAGGGACAAGGGTCACGAGTGAGGGTTAGGAATGACGGATAAGATACTGAAGAACGCTGATTCCAGGATGAAAAAAAGCATAGAGGCACTGACCAAAGAATTGTCTTCCATCCGCACCGGTCGCGCATCCCCGGCACTGGTTGAACATATTAAAGTCGACTATTTCGGCGTCCCCACGCCGTTGATACAGCTCGCCTCTATATCGGTCCCGGAGCCCAAGACCATCTCCATACATCCCTGGGATCGCACAATCATCAATAATATCGATAAAGCCATACTGAAATCCGACCTGGGTCTTAACCCCGTCAACGACGGAAATAATATCAGGATCTCTATCCCGGCTCTTACGGAGGAGAGGCGAAAAGATTTAATCAAGGTTATTCACAAGAGGCTGGAGGAATCGCGGGTGACTGTGCGCAATATTCGCCGGGAAGCTGTCGATGAGCTTAAAGCATCCGAGAAAAACAAGGAGATCTCGCAGGATCAGAGTATACGCGCCTCCGAGCAGCTGCAGAAGCTCACGGACAGCCACATAGATGCCGTGAACAGGATAGGCAAAGACAAAGAAGCAGAGATTCTGGAAGTGTAGATTCACTTCAAACCGCCGACCGCCATCGGAACCGCCGGATGCCCGACGTCCAATCTTGTTAATATTACGGAAATACAGATGATAGTCAAGCGGATTATAACAGGGCTTGTATTGGCCGCCATTGTTGCGGTGTTGATCATACTGGGCGGCATTCCCCTGGTGGTCGCCGCCTGCGTAGTAGCAGTACTGGCCTGCATCGAATTCTATCGGATCGTGAGAGCCCGGGACGTTCAACCGCTGGGCTGGTTCGGTATGATATTCGCTGTATTGCTGATCATCAACGCCTACATCGGACAGTACAACCTGTCCTTCCTTCCCTATCCATCCGATTTTATACTTCCGCTTTTGCTGACGCTCATGACGCTGGTACCGCTCATCTGGTTGCTGTTCAGGTCAAACAAGGATAACGCTTTCATCAACTGGGGTTGGACGATAGCCGGCATTCTTTATACCGGATGGCTTCTTTCCTACTATGTCACAATCCGGCAGCTGGATAACGGCATGGGCTGGCTTTTCCTGGTGCTATCGTGCACTGCGCTGT
>JBAZLT010000098.1:0-6261 GCA_041650115.1 Dehalococcoidia bacterium
CATACGCAGCAGAACTGGTCAGCGCCTGTACCTCAACCAGCAGGGGACGGCTACCTTCGAGAGTCGGTACGACAGCGGCGCCGATGGCGCCCTGTTCGTACGACTCCAGGAAAAACTGCGAGGGATTGGCCACCTCGCTAAGTCCCGCTCCACCCATTTCGAATACACCCACCTCGTTGGTCGAGCCGAACCTGTTCTTGGCGCTCCGCAGTATGCGATAGCTGTTGAAGGACTCGCCCTCCAGGCTGAGAACGACATCCACGATATGTTCCAGAGCTTTGGGACCGGCGATGGACCCATCCTTGGTCACGTGTCCGGAGATGAAGACCGGCGTGCCGGTCTTCTTGGACCAGCGCAGCAAGCGAAGAGTGCACTCCCTGATCTGGTTGATGCTTCCCGGAGCGCCGTTGATCTCATCCAGGTAGACAGTCTGAATTGAATCTATCACCACCAGCGAAGGCTGCGTGGATTCCAATCCGGCCATGATGTTCTCCATGTTCGTCTCAGGATATACGAACAGGCCGCCGCCTCCTACGCCCAGCCTTTCGGCGCGCATCCTGAGCTGCTGCGAAGATTCCTCGCCGGAAACGTATACCACCTGGCCCTTGCTGTTCTTAGTAACTGCATCGGATACCTGTAGCAGCAATGTCGACTTTCCAATGCCCGGATCGCCGCTGACCAGTACTACCGAACCGGCCACCAGCCCCCCGCCCAGCACGCGATCGAGCTCGCCGATTTTCAGGCTGACGCGGGAATAGTCGTCGCGCTTGAGCTTGACCAACTCCAGCAGCCGGCCGGCTGTATCAGGCTTGCTCTCAGCTGAGCGCTTACCGGTCGCAACCGTGGTCTCAATCAGGCAGTTCCATTCCTGGCAACCGGGGCAGCGCCCCTCCCACTTGGGGCTCTCCCTACCGCATTTCTGACAGACGAAGACCGTTTTAAACTTCTGCTTTTCCAAATCAGTACCTTACCCGCTTGCACGCCAGCCAGCAAATGATAGCAAAAACAGGCATAACTTTCTCGCGTTAACCGATAAAAAAGAGGGCGTTCCAACGGCCTGTTGGCCGTTCACGCCCTCTTGAAGCGCGATTTTTTTCGCTTAGGGATTGCTGCTGCCCAGCAAATGATTGCCCTCGCCGGCGAGCAGCTTGCTCTCAGCAGCCGGCGCCACTGCTTTTTCGAGCTTGCGGATGATTATCTCTGTCCCGTCGTAGTCGACCAGCACCTTGGAGCCGGCCTCGTATTCGCCGCGCAGCACGTTCTCCGACAGCTTATCCTCGACTTCCTGTTGAATGATGCGGCGCAAAGGACGTGCGCCGTAGTTTGGATCATACCCTTTCTCTCCCAGGTAGTCCCTGGCGGCGCTTGAGACCTCCAGTATTATCTGCTTCTCCGACATAGAGTTGACGGCCTCACGCAACATGAGGTTTACGATCTCACGTATGTGCTCCTTGCTGAGAGCATGGAACACAATGGCCGCATCGATGCGGTTCAGGAACTCAGGCCTGAACTTGTTTTTCATCACGCTCAGGACCTTCTCCTTCATCTTCTCATAGGCGACCTGCCGGTTTTTATCGCCTTCAACCTGGACGCTGAAACCAAGCCCTGAATCACGCTTGATCAACTCGGCGCCGACGTTGGATGTCATAACAAGTATGGTATTGCGGAAGTCCACCCGCCTGCCCTTGGCATCGGTCAGGTGGCCGTCGTCCATTATCTGGAGAAGTATATCGTAAACATTGGGGTGGGCCTTCTCGATCTCATCCAGCAGGATCACAGAATAAGGATTGCGCCTGACGGCCTCGGTCAGCTGTCCTCCCTCTTCATAGCCGATGTATCCGGGCGGCGCGCCGACCAGGCGGGCGACGTTATGCTGTTCCATGAACTCGGACATGTCCAGCCTGACCATGGCATCTTCGCTCTTGAACATGAACTTGGCCAGAGCCTTGACCAGCGCGGTCTTGCCCACGCCGGTAGGACCGAGGAATATGAAGCAGCCCATGGGGCGCCTGGCTTCCTTAAGCCCGGCGCGTGAGCGGCGGACGGCTTTGGCGATGGTTATGATGGCCTCATCCTGCCCCACGATATCCTGATGAATGGCCTCCTCCATCTTGAGCAGCCGCTCGGACTCGTCCATGGTAAGGCTGATGACAGGTATGCCGGTCCACATGCTGACGACCTCGGCGATATCCTCCTTGGTCACGATGGGCGTCTCCTTCTTCTGCGTGTCCTGCCACTCCTGTTCCATGGCCTTTATCTTGGCCTGCAACTGCACCTCGCGATCGCGCAGCTCCGCCGCCATCTCGTACTGCTGCGAACCGATGGCGTTGTCCTTATCCCGCCTGACTATCTCCAGCGCCTTCTGCGCCTCGGCAATGCCGATGGGGACAACTCCCTTCTTGATCCTGACTCGCGAGGAAGCCTCATCCATAATATCGATGGCCTTGTCAGGCAGGAAGCGATCTGAGATATAGCGCGATGCCATGGAGGCGGCTGCAGACAACGCCTCGTCATGGATGATCAGCTTGTGGTAATCCTCGTAGTGGTGCTTGATGCCCTTCAAAATAGCTACAGTCTGCTCGACGGTCGGCTCGGCCACCATCACAGGTTGGAAGCGGCGTTCCAATCCAGCATCCTTTTCAATGTACTTGCGATACTCGTCCAGGGTAGTGGCGCCGATGAACTGTATCTCGCCCCTGGAGAGCGACGGCTTGAGTATATTCGAAGCATCCACAGCGCCCTCGGCCGCGCCCGCCCCGACTATAGTGTGCAACTCGTCGATGAAGACGATGCAGTTGCCGGCTCCCTTGATCTCATCGAGTACCTTCTTAAGCCTCTCTTCGAATTCACCACGGTACTTGGTGCCGGCTACCAGGGACCCTATATCGAGTGTAACCAGCCTCTTATTCCTGAGTGGCTCCGGAATATCACCGGTTATGATCTGCTGCGCCAGCTTGGTAACGATGGCTGACTTGCCCACGCCGGGCTCGCCGATGAGCGCGGGATTATTCTTGGTGCGGCGGCTGAGTATCTGGATGATGCGCTCACATTCCTTTTCCCGGCCGACGATATTATCCAGCTTGCCCTGGCGCGCCAAGCCCGTCAGGTCCACACCGAGCTGATCCAGTATGGGGGTCCTGGCCCCTTCTTTGGTAACTGCCCTGGCCTGTCCGCCCGCCGCGTTGAGCAGCTTGTTAACCTCGGCCAGCACCTTATCGAAGGTGACTCCCAGGCTCTCAAGCACACCGGCAGCTGAGCCCTCCCTCTCTTTAAGCAGCCCCAGCAACAGGTGCTCGGTCCCGATATAGCTGTGGTTGAGGCGTCTGGCCTCATCGACAGCCAACTCTATGACCTTTTTGGCCCTCGGCGTAAGGCCGACTTCATTGGTATTGGGACGTCCGCCCCGCCCCACGATGAATTCAACAGCGGAACGTACCTTGCTGGTTGCCACACCCAGGTTATTCAGCACCTGGCTGGCCACGCTGTCTTCTTCAGCGATTAGCCCCAGCAATATGTGCTCTGTATCTATATAACTGTGCCCGAAATGCTGTGCCTCCTCCTGAGCGCGTGTAAGCGCCCGGCGGGCACGCTCCGAGAATTTTTCAAATCTACTGGCCATAGTAACCTCGAAAAGTGGGATTCAGACGTAGCCTCGATAGGCTCTGTGTACTATGAATTATAAGTTGTAGTATGAGGCAAGTCAAAGTACGGTAGCTTCAGATGAAGTTTAAAAAGGCGGACTTTACGCAAAAAGAGCAATAAAAAAAGTCCCTGGCAGTGGCATATTTTCCCAAGGAATCCCTCCCTTAGTATCGTCTGCGCTGAAGCGTTTCACTTCCGTGTTCGGGATGGGAACGGGTGGTTCCGCCTCGCTCTGACCACCAGAGGACTTTTAATGAATAATAGTTTATAGGAATACTTATGTGCTGTCAAATACGGGCCTGTTTCCTCTTTGCTACTACCAGAGCGAACCCTGGGGAGAGCGACCCTTCTTATAGGCAATGCCGAGGTGTTCATAGGCCAGCCGGGTAGCCATGCGCCCCCTGGGAGTCCTCTCCAGAAATCCCAACTGCAGCAGGTAGGGCTCGTAAACGCCTTCTATCGTGTCGGCCTCCTCGCTGATGGATGCTGCGATCGTATCCAGACCGACCGGACCGCCGTCGAACTTCTGTATGATGGTCCTCATCACCTTGCGATCGATTTCATCCAGCCCGATCTGGTCCACTTCCAGTTTGCTCATCGCCTCGAGGGCAACATCCTGAGTGACAACACCGTTGGCCTTCACCTGGGCATAGTCGCGGATGCGCTTGAGCAGGCGGTTGGCCACGCGCGGAGTGCCGCGAGCGCGGCAGGCGATAATATCTATGCTTGCGTCATCTATCTTCAGCTTCAAAATGCGGGCCGAGCGCCTGATAATCGAGCCGATAGAATCCACGTCATAGAAATCCAGCCTGTGCACCGAGCCGAACCTGTCTCTCAGCGGAGAGCTCATGGCAGCGTAGCGCGTAGTGGCGCCGATAAGGGTGAAGCGAGGTAAATTCAGTCTCAGGCTCCTGGCCCCCGGACCCTTCCCCAGAATGATATCGAGGGCGTAGTCCTCCATGGCGGGATAAAGAATCTCCTCCACTATCCTGCTCAGTCTGTGCACCTCGTCTATGAAGAGCACATCACCTTTCTGCAGATTGGTCAGTATGGCCGCCAGGTCGCCAGGCCGCTCGATCGCCGGCCCCGAGCTGACCTTGATATTCACTCCCATCTCACCGGCGATAATAAAAGCCAGCGTGGTCTTGCCCAGCCCCGGGGGTCCGTAAAGCAGGATGTGGTCGATAGCCTCCCCTCGCTTCTGCGCAGCCTTTATCCCGATATCGAGGTTATCCTTGACCTTCTGCTGCCCGATGAAATCATCAAGCTTCTTGGGACGGAGGTTGACATCGAGAGTGGTGTCCTCGGGGCCCAGCTTGCCTGATACTATGCGAGGTGATTCCTCTTCCTGCATGCGAGCATACCTTAACTATTAGTAGCATTATAGCACACGATTTGACCGTCGAACGTTGCGACCGGACGCATAAACAAAGCGGCCCCGCCTGGCAGGCGGGGCCGCTTTCATGGGCCTTGATTGGCTCGCTTTATTCCTGTTCAACCTGTATGTCAGCAGGCTCTTCAGTTTCAACTTCATCTACAGCCAGCGGATTAACGAAGTTGCTCACCGATTCAGCGAATACTTCAGGGCTGTCCTCCAGCAACCTGTTGATAGGTTTACCCAGCTTCTGGGTCAGGGTTATGGTTGATGGTATCAGTTTGCCGATGATAACGTTCTCCTTAAGCCCGTGAAGCCTGTCGGTTTTGCCCCAAATGGCCGCCTCGGCTAGCACCCTGGTAGTCTCCTGGAACGAAGCCGCAGCCAGCCAGCTGTCCGTATTCAACGAGGCCCTGGTTATCCCCAGCAGCACAGGGCGCGCCACAGCCTGGTCGCCACCCTCCGCTTCCATCATGGCATTGATGTTTTCGAAATCGAGCCTGTCTACCAGGTCGCCCACCAGCAGGTCCGTGTCGCCCGAGAATTCCACCCTGACCCTTCTCAACATTTGCCTGACGATGGTCTCAATATGCTTGTCGTTTATGTTCACACCCTGAGAGCGGTAAACCTTCTGCACCTCGTCAATCAGGTAGCGCAGTACGTCCTGCCTTCCGTTGATATGCAGGATATCCTGCGGATCCTTGACGCCCTCGATGAGTTTGTCACCGGCCCGTACATAATCGCCCTGCTTGACCAGGATATGCGCGGTCACCGGAATATCGTCATACTTGCGCTCGTCCTTCTCTTCATAGGTCAGGATAATCTTGCCGCCCTCCAGCTTGACCATGCCGTCTACACGGGCAAGCAGCGGCTTGAGTCCATGCTCTCCTGATTTAACCAGCGATGTATCAGGCTCGGCCAAAACATCGCCTCCCCTGACGAAGGCATTATTCTCTGCCAGAATCTTATAGCCTGCGGGCACATCGTAATCGATGGGGTACTTCTCTACATGCGTTATGATGATCTCGCGCTTCTTGAGTACCCCGTCTTCGATAATCTCGTTCAGATTAACCGTGCCGTCTATCTCGGTAAGTATGGCCTTGCCCTTGGGTATCCTGGCCTCGAAAAGCTCCTCCACGCGCGGCAGACCGGTGGTGATATCCATGCCCACCACACCGCCCGTGTGGAAGGTCCTCAGTGTAAGCTGTGTGCCAGGCTCGCCGATGCTCTGTGCCGAGATAATG
>JBAZLT010000099.1:0-6244 GCA_041650115.1 Dehalococcoidia bacterium
CGACCGGTCTGGCGCCAGACTGGACTTCAACCGCTACTTCGGCATGGGCGAGCAGAAATATATTCGTGGATAACATCGTTAGCGCTATAAGCGGCTGCCTCTTTCTACTGCTGGGCCTGGCCTGCGGCGCCGCCATCAACTGGCTGGCCGGATCGGTAACAGAGGAAGGCGGGATCCGGCTGAGGCCGCCGGCCTGCGCGAAGTGCTCTACCAGGCGTCGTGCGGAGCACCTGATACCACTGGCGGGCTATTTTATGGCACGCGGGCGCTGCCCGAATTGCGCAGAGGCGATTCCGCTGCGTGTGCCGGTGCTGGAAGCAGCTACGGGCATCCTCTTTTTAGCGCTCTATCTGAAATATGGGCTGTACTGGTCACTGGCGGTATTGCTCGTTTATTCCATCGTGCTGATCATATTATTTGTCACCGACTTTGAGCATTTCATGCTGCCCAATATCGTGGTCTACCCTTCCTTGCTGCTGGCGGCGCTGGTGGCACTGGCGGTTACTCTCGGCCGCTACAGTTTGCCCTGGTCACTTTATTTCGGGGGCAGCGGTTTCATGGCCGTTTTCAACAATTTCCTGCTATGCTCCCTGGCAGGCGGAATGTGCGGCGCCCTGCTCCTGCTGCTGGTTGTCGTCCTGTCGAGGGGCGGCATGGGCATGGGGGACGTATCGCTGGCCGGCCTGCTGGGCCTGATGCTGGGTTTTCCACTGGTATTCGTCGCGCTCTTTCTGAGCATACTGGCGGGAGGTATGGTTGCCGCCGTGCTGCTGATCAGCGGGCGTAAGAAGCGGAAGGAGATGCTGCCCTTCGGCCCCTTTCTCTGCCTCGGTGGCATGGTTACATTGCTGTGGGGAAAAGAGCTGCTGGGCTGGTATCTGAGCCTTGTCTGAGGCCCGCCATAATTAGGCAGCCCGCTATTTGAAAGGGGGCGCCTGCCAGAAAGGCACAAGCGATGTCCCGGTTACAGTCCTCTCGCTCTGCACGCGCCTTTCAACCTGGTAAGGGACCGTCCTTTCAACCATGCGGGTCGTGTTTTCCGTGACGTAATCGTACCAGGAGAGCCAGGCGCTGAACCTGACGTTCTCGGAGGTGGTGGGTCCCGTGAAGAGGACTGCTATCTCCCGCGCGCCCCGCGCATCGAATTCGATGTCATAAGGCTGCCATCTGTTCATCCAGAGATCGGCTTGCCCTCCCAGCCGTCGGGCGAAATTGAACTTGATGTTGGCCGAATTAAGCCATTTGTTCAACGCCTCGACCTCCGTTCCGTATGTAAACCAGTTCGGACTGACCGTGGCCGTGTCTGCGGGGTCTGAAGGGGAGATCAACGGTGGCTGCAGCACCTGCCCCCGCTCACCCATATCGAAAAGGCTGACGGCAATATTTTCGTAATAGTACTGCTTGTAAAGAGATATTCGGATCTTCTCAACCTGGTGGAGCTGGGCGCCGGGAAGCCTGTATCCATAGTACCAGACATATGGCGTGCCCCTGAACTTAACGGTGGGGCTGCTCCACATTATATAGGGTGTAAGCTGCTCCCGGCCGCTTATGGTGCGGGTTACAGGATACATCTCGCTGACCAGCTCCGTGCGGTTTTCCGTAACAGTCACCGTTTCATAGAAGGTCTCTTTTTGGGGATATTGAACGGGGATGCAGGAAAGAGCGGGGATGGACAACGCCGTTAGAATCAGCAGGGCCCTGCCTGCACTGCGGGCGCCGGTCACAGCCGGGATAAGCCGGCGGCTGCGGCGGCCGGGAAAGCAGGACAAATAATTCATTGCGAGAATATCTCCCAGAACGGCACCTGCCGGACCTGAGTGGCAGTCTGCTGTTTCTGTATCTGGTAAGGCACCTGTTTCTCCACCTGGCGCTCCTTGACGACCGTTTTATAAGAAACAATATTACGGGTGAAGGTGCCTCTGAGGGTAATCCGTGCGTTCCACTGATTCTCCGGCCCGCAGACGATGATGCCGATCTTCTGCGCCCTGCCGGCGTCCAGCTCGAAGACCTGCGGGTTCTCCGGCCTCGACCAGAGGTTGGTCCTGCCGCCCAGGAACCTGGCCTGGTTTATCTGGACATTGGCAGTATCCAGCCATGACGTGGAAGCGCCGCCATAGGTGACAGTGGACGTAGATGATTCCCCGCTGGAGGTTTCAGAGGAGGTGGAAGACGTGGTACTGGCTGTTATCCAGTTCCACGCGACCTGTCCCTTGCCGGTATCCGCGCTGGTGGCCGGATCGGGTGTGGTTAAATGCCCTCCTTCAGTCATATCGAGAACACGTATTGAGGCCAGCTCGTACTGATATTGCTGCCAGATAGAGACAGTCAGCCGCAGGTTGTCGTATTCCGGCCACCGGGGGATATCATAGGCAATATACCAGAAATGTGGCTGGCCGTTGAAGGCGATATTATTCGAGTACCAGCTGTAGTAAACGGGTAGCTCGCAGCTGTCCGTGATTGCATCGACAGCGGTCTCGTTTTCGGTATAGGCCTCTGTCACATACTCGGTCCTGTAGCCGGTCTCCGTAACCGTGCTGGTCACGGGGTATTCCCTGGGAATGCAGGATGCAGCGAACAGCGGCAAAATCAGCGGCAGCAGCCTGATGGTTATATCGATATATTTCATTGCACAGAATGTCTTGCCGGCCGGGTTTCTGATAATAGCATAAGTACGGTAAAGCATAATGTCAAAGTTGGAAGGCCCGGCCTGAAGCCTCCCTGTCGAAGCCCTTGAAATCGAGGTTGGGCGATAACGAATCACCGGGGGTAATGGGGAAATGACCTGTCATGTTATAATGCGGATGATGCGAATATATCGCTCAAGGAGGAAGCAATGGCCGTGCACAAAACTGGTTTATTGATCCCGGGAGCGTTATTAGCTGTTGCCTTGATTGTTTCTGTTGCGGGTTGTCTCCCGGCAGTCCAGCAACCTGTTGCGCCCGCAGCGCCCCCGGCATCGTCCTCATGCATAATGGTGGTGAGCCCGGGTAAACTGGAGTTCACGATAGGGGAGGGGCAGGGGCCGACCCTCGACCAGGTGTTATCGGTGGTCAGCCAGGGAGAAAGTTTACTCAATCTGTCGATGAGCGATAATGCGCCCTGGATAAATCTGAGGCAGGTGCCCGGCGCAGCAACCACTCAAACCACCGACGCCCTGGTTAATGTAGATGCAACAGGAATGGCTCCGGGACGTTATACCGGCATTATTACGATTGCGGCCGACGGCGCCGCCAACAGCCCGATATATGTACCGATCTACCTGACGATCCTGTCGGGTGCCAACATTCCCGCACAGGTGATCCCCGTCCCGCCACCGTCCTCGGTTCCCCCCGCGGATTCCGCCGTAACCTGGGTCAACCAGACGGATTTCTACAAATATTCCAACGTCAGCGCACTTATAGTCAACGGCAGTGTTACCAACACGGACCGGTCATGGTATATGGCGGATGTCAAAATCATAGCAAATACCAGCGGCAACAGCGTAGCAATCGCCTCCAGCATACCGCCCGGTGAGACGATCATGTACAACCGCTACATACCCGGCTACCAGAGAGACACGGTCAGGCTGAGCTATCGCTGGTACAAGCCGTAGGCCCTGTTCATCAGGTGGTTCATACAAAGAGGTGCCTTCGACCTTATATCTGAAGTCGTCCATTAGTAGTAGCCCGGCATCCAGCCGGGCTACTACTTTTTTATCAGGTCGAATCATACTGCGGCGATGCCAATATCATACTTGCTGCTGTGTGACGCCGGCAGACAGTACGCGATAATTCAAGTGAATGGTCATATAGTACTAAGGTCACAGACTAAGTAGTACCGATTACTTATTGTATTGGTATAACAGGGGGCATAAAATTGATGTATCGAGCAGGCAATGCGGTCAGGAGAACGGAGATGAGTGAGATTAAGTCGATTGTTGGAACGGTCAAGACGGATTGGAAGGCACAGGCCCTTTTCTGGTCAATGGTGATATGCGGGATGTTGATCATCAGTGCGGTGGTGGTAGTGGCCCGCATGATTTAAAGTTAGCGGTTCTCCTCCCAAATGCGGGGGGCGCCAGCACTCAGGCGTCCCCTGCTTTTTTTATCAAGACCTCACGTATTGAGCGGCGTCCTTCACGGCCTCGACTTCCAGCCTTACCGCGGCTATGTGAACGATATTGGAAGCATCGGGAGGGTACTGCAGCAGATATGCATTCACGACTTCCGTGATGAAATCCTGCTGCATGGCGCCGGGTACCCTGTGTATAAAGGGGTGCCAGGTTGTGCGGAACCAGCCTGCCAGTCCCTCTTTGCCCTGCTGCGCCATATCCCTGGCGATCAGCTCGATGCGCAGGGGTTCAAAGCCCGCTTCGGGCAGCCATTTGCTGTACTCCTCAGTTCCGAAGAAACTGTACGGCGGAACGAAGCCCCTGAAATAGGGAGCCCATTCAGGCCGGGTTGTGATGCCGAGCACCACCCTGGTCATATCGGCAACATTGCCCCGCCCGCCCATCTGGAGCAGCAGCCTGCCGGGAGTTTTAAGCCCTGTGTATATGCCTTTCAGGACCGGGCGATGGTCTTTCACCCAGTGGAGCACGGCATTGGAGAAAACAATATCGAACTCCTGATGGAAATCAAGCCGGCAGGCATCCATGTGGACGAAGCGCAGGTTGGGGAATCCGTCGCGGGGGAAGGTCCGGCAAGCCAGATCTATCATTTCCTGCGAGTTGTCGATACCGGTCACTGAGCCGTGCGGCAGGCGCGCTGCGATCTCGGCAGTGACCTTGCCGTCGCCGCAGCCTATATCCAGCACTGCCTCGCCGCCCCTGAGCCCGAGCTTTGAGATGAGCTCGCGGCCCAGCTTGAACTGGGCATCGGAGCTTTTCTGGTAATCATACGCGTCCCACTTATGCATGCTAATGAGTTTAACATGTTTTGTGACAGGTTGGCCTGGTCCGGATCGTATCTACAGATTGGCTGCCGGTCTCAGCGGCCGTATTTCGCCGGCAATGATTGAAAGCGACTGCGGACCCCTGCGCTGGATCTTGCCCCGCACTTCCATCCATCCGCAGCGGAAGAGCACCCTGCCGCACTTTTCCTGCACATCGCTGAATACCGTGACATCGGCGACCCCGCTGCCGTCCTCCAGTATGATATAGACCACGCGTTTGCCGGTGCGTGTGGGCGGCGTCTGGTAGCGGATGACCGACCCCGCTATCTTCACAGCCTGCCCGGTGGGAAGGGACGGCAGGTCGCTGATGCGGGTGAAACCCTGGCCCAAAACGTAGAAGTCCAGTGGATGCGCGGACAGGTCGAGGGAGAGAAGCTCGCGCTCGTCCAGCAATTTCTGTTTATCCGGTTTGAGCTGTAGGGGCGGATCTTCAGACCCGCCTGCAAGCCCGGGCTGGCATATCGACGGGCGCACCTGAAGGTACGCCCCTGCGGTTTTGCTGCGCTTGAGCTGCAGAAGGCCGGGTATCTGCGCGAGCATCTCCGCCCGGCCGCTGAATGCATCGAGCGCGCCCACTTTAACCAGGCTTTCCATCATGGGCTGGCTGGCATCCACGCGCAGGACGAAGTCGCGCAGGGAGTTGAAGCGCCGCCTGCTCCTCTGGCTGATGATGGAGCATACCGCTTCGCTGCTTATGCCCTTCACCTGGCACAGGCTGACACGTATGGAATCGCCTTCCGCCGTGTAAAGGGCGGAAGACTTATTTACATCGGGTGGAAGGACGGATGCGCCGCTGCGGCGCGCCTCGGCGGCAAGCACACGCGGGGGATAGTAGCCCATAGGCTGGTTGGAGAGTATGGCTGCGAAGAACTCGGCCGGATAATGGCATTTCAGCCAGAGCGTCTGGTAGGAGAGCACGGCATATGCCGCGGCGTGCGCCTTGCAGAAGCCGTAGGCGGCGAAGGCGGAGAGATGCTCGAAGACCTCCTCCGCGACACCGCGCCCGATGCCCCTCCGCAGGGCGCTGTTGATGAAGGAAAGCCGCATCTTTTCCATCTCTTCATGTGTCCGGTCGTGAGTCATGGCGCGGCGGAAACCGTCGGCTTCGGCATAGCTGAGCCCCGCCAGGTCATGCGCCACGCGCAGCACCTGCTCCTGGTAAAGTATCACGCCCAGCGTCTCGCCCAGGGCCCTTTCCAGGCAGGGATGCAGGTAGCTCACCGGCTCCTGCCCGTGGCGGCGGGCCAGATAGACTTTGTCCATACTGCATTTGAGCGGGCCCGGGCGCACCAGCGAGAGCGAGACGATGATG
>JBAZLT010000100.1:0-6190 GCA_041650115.1 Dehalococcoidia bacterium
TGTTGAGCTTCAAGATGGCGGACAGCAGTATGCCCGCGCCCAGGCCCAGGAATAGCTGTCGTCGCACCGGGTCGTAGGAGTTAAGCTTTGCTGGTTTATTTACAGGCCCGAAATCGCTGGTAGCGCAGGGGCAGGAGTCCATGCACTTGAGACACATGATGCATTCGCCCGGATCGCTCTGGCAGTCCTTTTCCCTGTCGATCGTGTCCGTCGGGCAGACGTCCTGACACAGCTTGCATTTGATGCAGCTGTCGTTTACACGGCGGCGCACAATACTGACCTTGCTGATCAGGCCGTAGAATGCACCAAGCGGGCAGAGGTAGCGGCACCAGAAGCGCTCGGCCAGCAGGTTGAGCAGTATGATGGCGATGAAGATGCCGCCGAACAGCAGCCCGTCGCGGAAATACAGCGCGTCGGTCGGCAGCAATAGCGGCCTTATGGCGTTGTCGAAACCGGACAGCGGCTCCTGCAATGCTGGTATGTTGTTCAGTGCCGACTCGGCTGCGTTGACTGTGAAGTCCAGCGCCGGCCAGACTGCGGTGGCGAAGGTGCGCACAAATATCGTCATCGGGTCTAATATCAGCAGTGTCAGGTTGGAGAAGACGGCTGCGCCTGCAATGGCGAGCAGTATGACGTATTTGACCGACCTCCAGCCGTCGGCCATCCTGATTTTTTTAGTGCGCCATCGGTTGAAGGAGAGCCATTCCAGCAGCGTTCCCATGGGGCAGAGCCATCCGCACCAGGCGCGTCCCACTACCAGCGCTAGTAAGATCATTGCCAGCGGGATGACTAAGTATGGCTGAACGCTTCTGCCGGCTATGGCTTCGGACAACATGGCCAGCGGATCCAGCCTCATCAGCAGGGGCAGCCCGCCCAGGAAAAGTATGATGAAGCCGATAAAGGCAATGATCTGCACGGAAGTGCGCAGGTTGAGCCAGCTCCGCGTGTTCCAGCCGACCCCGTTCTTCTGTTTAGCTGCCAAGAGTGACTTCCTTGATGTTCAGTTTGCCCAGGTCGTTGCTGCCCAGCCCCATCTCTGCGGCTATCTTTATGTGCGGCACATCGTCCGGCCGTAGCCCGAAGAGCGATGTGGCGTAGCTGTCCACTGCCACTATATCGGTGCCGGCGATGACGGTGTCCAGCTTCTTAACGTCGTTGAGGTCGCCGCCTGTGGGGCCATTGGCCGTCAGTATTCGTATGGCGTCGATTATTGTTAGCGTTGGCCTGATGCGGCTGGCCAGATCTGCGATACGCTGTCCAAGGTTGAGGTGGAAAAGCTGTGCCATATTGACCGTGCCCATCAGGTTCTTCATGCCCAGTGTGAGCAGCGAAGAGCCGTGCTGTTTGGCGATGGGCATATTGATCAGCACATCGGCCTTGAGTATGTCCTCGTAGATGTCCCACTTTTTGATGTCCCTCCCCAGCGGGATATCGGTGGAGACATATTTAAAGCGCGACATCAGCTCAATCTCGCCGCCCGCTTTTTCCACCTCCTCTCTGATCCCGCTGTTCAGAAAGCCTGATTCAGCCGAGCCGCTGAAGGGCTTGTCCATCACGCGCACCCTGCCTGCTCCGGCCTCCAGGCACATCCTGGCTACGGCGGCCACCAGCCAGGGATTGGTGGTAGCTGCATACTCATATGTCCGCATGGCGGGTCCGATATTGGGTTTGATAATGACGTTGTCACCCTTTTTCACGAAGCGCTTCATGCCGCCCAGCAGGTCAACAGCGGTGCGCGCCAGTTCCTCCGGTTCGCCTTTGCGTACTACGGCCAGGTCGGGATATTTCACAGAGGAGGGCTGGTTTTCGTCTATCGTCGGTGGGGCCGGTTCTGGTGCCCGGGGGATGTTTGGCGCAGTCTGAGGCGGTGAGCAGGCGCTGATGAACCTGGCAGCAAGTATGGCGCCAAGTCCGGCCAGTGCGTATTTGAGGAAATCGCGGCGAGTGTATTCAGCCATGTGTTTAATGAATTATAGGTAGCTGATGTTAACGGGTCAAAAGGCTGGGGCACGTGCTTGCCGCATTTGCTGTGACCATTAAGGTTGGACCTATTTAATATCTGATCTTGCCGCAGGGGCAGGTCTTTGACTCAGTGACCATGACCATAAGCAACCACTTGCGGAGATATCGGCGCTGAGATAGCCGCGGTTTGCGAAATCAGTGATTGTAGTGGTGACCACAAGGGGATCCGCATCTGTGCAGGTTATTATCCTGCGGCAGAGCTCCTGCAGGGTGCTGGCTTTGGTGCCTTGAAATGACGCAGGCTCAATGAGGCCGTACTTCTCGATTAAGTCGCCCTTCAAAATTTGAAAAGTCAGATTTGTGCGCCGTTGCCCTTCAATATGCATGATATCATCCGTTGTGGCTGTGTTATCCCGGCATCTTTCCAGCATTCCGTTCCAGTCGGCCTCGTTCTTTTGGTCCAGGCGGGCGCCGAATTCCCGCATATCCCCCGGCAACAGGGATGACGTCTTCACAATGGCATCATTGGCGTCGTAAAGGGCCCAGTTGTCCGTCAGTATCTCCAGATCGTAATCCTTGATTTTATCCCGCACTGTTGTGCCTGGAAAGGGCGCCAGGTAATGATAGCTGTAAACAGCCCCGGTGCTTTTTGCGTACCTGTCCGTCTCCTCCAGCGTATCTATCGTTTCTCCCGGCAGACCGATAATGAAAGACTCGTGTGCATATATGCCCGCTCGTTGGCACATCTCTACCGCTGCAATGGCATGTTCCAGCTTTATCCCTTTCTTTATGCGCTTGAGCATTTCCGCATTGCCGGTCTCTACACCGAAGCTGACGCAGTCGCAGCCCACCCCGGCCATCAGATCAAGCACCTCCTGGCTTACCGTATCCACGCGGGCAAAGGCGCTCCATTTGAAATTCAAGGAGCGTTCCCTGATGCCCGAGCATATCTCTTTGACCCGTTCCCTGTCGGTGGTGAAAAGGTCGTCGGCGATATTAATGCGTTCAAATCCATAACTCAGTATTTCCTCTATTTCATCCAGTACCAGTGCCGGGTTCCTTTTGCGGATTTTTGAGCCCACCATCTTGCGGCCCAGACAGAAAATGCACGAGTAGGGGCAGCCCCGCCCGGTGATTATGCTGACGGGAAATCCCAGCGCCCGGTAACGTGAAATCGGCAGTAAATGACGCGCCGGCAGGGGGATCCTGTCGATATCGCTGATAAAATCCCTCTTCTCCGTGATAACAACGTCATCTTTGTCCCGGTATGCAATGCCGCGTATTGCTCGCCATTTATCTTTTTGTTTTAAAATCGGCGTAAGTTCGGCGATAGTGTCTTCCCCTTCGCCCAGCACAATCAGATCTGTTTCCGGGAACTGCCTCAAAGTCTCGGCGGCTGTAAAGGACACATGAGGCCCGCCCATCATGGTGATTATCTCAGGATTATGTTCCTTAACGTCATGAATGATCCGCTGCGCATCATAGAAATTCATCGTCACGGAAGTGGCGCCCACGGCGTCGGGCCGGAACGCCTCCAGTTGTTTATGCAGGGTCTCTTTTGAGTAGTTGGAGACGATATAATCGAATATTTTGACTTCGGCGCCGGAGGCCTCGAATGCCGCGGCTACGTACGTTACCCCCAGCGGCGGGGCAGGATGCTCCTCCAGTGGATATGGCGGTGCAATAACAGCGATGCGCATGCAGTACTCAGTCTAACATTAATGGCTGCATTTGTGGATGGTCTGATCCGACAGACGGTGAACTCAGCAGGCCGATGCAGTGAATGGGATTAAATAATCGGACATCGTAATTCGAGGGACTTACTTGCGGACCCCGTCGACAATCACCTTTCGTTCGTCTTTGGCCACGCCGGACATTTTAAGTATCTGCTTCAGGAATTTGAAGCCGGCTTCATATTCGGGGCTGATCAATTCCGTGACCCCCAGGGTTTTCAATATTCTTGCTTCGCGCTCGTTGTGGTATCTGGCCAGTATTCTGAGCTTTGGATTAATGCGCAGCGCATTCTTGACGGTGGTCTCAACAGCCAGCGGGCCCGGGAATGTGATAACCATAACAGAGGCATTGCACAGGTCCGCCTGTGACAGCACATGGGCATTGGTGGCATCCCCATACAGCCGCGGGCTTCCGCAGCGTTTGGCCTCGTCGATGCAGCCCGGATCGATATCGATGATCAAATATGGAATGCCGGCATCATCCAGGCCACGGACGAGATTGGCGCCTACACGTCCGTATCCTGCCACAATCACCCTGCCAGGCTCCCCTGCATTTGCCGGCTTGTCCCCACAAACATACTGGTCGAAGTCAGCCCGCTCGGCGGCTGCAACTGCAACCCGGGAATAAATGCGCGATACCAGCGCGATTATGAAGGGGGTCAGCAGCATGGTTATAACCGTGCTGGAAAGTATCAGCAGGTAGAACTGCTCGGATACGATCCCCTCGTTGACGCTTCCCTGCGCAAGCACGAAACTGAACTCGCCCAGCTGAAATAATCCGGCAGCGGTAAGAACGGCTATCCTGTTGCTGTATCTGAATGACCTGACTATTGCGAATACAACGGCAACTTTTATGGCTACGATTACGCCTATCATCACGAGCACATCTACCCAGTTGCTCAGGATAAAAGCCGGGTCCAGCAGCATGCCGATCGAGACGAAGAAAAGCGTGGCAAAAATGTCGCGCAGCGGTGTTATTTCAGCCAGTGCTTGGTGCACAAACTTGGTCGAGCGCAGCACCATGCCGATAAGGAAGGTGCCGAATACCACGGATAAGCCCAGAAACTCGGTGCCTATGATTGCGCCCAGGCATAATACAATGATTGTGAGCAAAAATAGCTCCCTGGACCTCACACCACCCACGTCACCGAAGATCCAGGGCAACAGCCACCTGCCCAGCAAGATGGCGGCACCGATGAAAAGAACGGTCTTGCCGATCGCTACGCCCAGTGATGCCAAGATATTCGCACCGGAACCACCCATCAGCGGCAGTATTATGGTCATCAAAACGACGCTGATATCCTGCAGTATGAGGAAGGAGACCATGATGCGGCCCGGTACCGTGCTGAGCTCTCCCCGGTCCATCAGTATTTTCAGACATACCGCCGTGCTGCTGAGTGAAATAATAAGTCCGAAGAGGATCGATTGTTCCAGCGGCCAGCCGAACATGACAAGTCCTGCCACCGTTCCCAGTATGAGAGTGCCTGCGATCTGGGCTAGTCCCCCCCAGATGCCCACCTTTCCAACATCGCGCAGCTGATTGAATGAGATCTCCAGTCCTACGGTAAACATGAGCAGCGCAATGCCGATGGATGCCACGGATTCGATAAGGTGGGTATCGGTTATCAGCCTGAGAGCGTGCGGCCCGACGATGATGCCGATGATCAGGTATCCCAGTATGATCGGCTGCCTTAAGCGGTGCGCCAGCATGCCGCCGACCAGGGCGGCGGCCAGCAGCACCGACAGCGTTATCAATAGATCAAGATTCAACATGGCTACCAGTTCTCAAACATGTTTGTTAAGCTGCTGTTTCAATATCCTGTAAGCGAAGGGGAATCTGTAGGACAGAGGCAGGGAATTTACGAGTTAATTATAGCAGAATCGGGTAGGCGGTTAACTTTTCATCTTCAATATTTAATAAGTATGACCATCCCTGTGAGTGGCCGTCGATAAGCCGCCTTTCGAAAGGTAAAATCTCTATTAGAGGGCAATGCGAGCACTGCTCGGACTGTTGGGCTTCCGATTTATACGGCGAAAATGCCAATGCTGCGCCGTGTTTTTTCGGGATGATTACACAGGCCTCGCTATTTTTTAAGTGCAGCTACCAGCCTCTGTCCCACGGCCTTCACCTGATCTTCATAGATCATGTTGACCGCCGAGACGAATATCATGCCGAAAGGCGCCATCATATCTATAATGTATATTTTTGGCTCACCCTGTTTCAGCCCCTCGGCTATTTCAACTGCGCTCTTGCCCACTTTTGCCTCGTCCAGTTTTAACATGAGCATGGGATGGCTGCCGGGGAAGAGCTCCCTGATCTCGGCCTCCACACCGGGGATTCCCTTGACCATCTCCCCGATGGGCTGGATATTGCGGCTGAGCTGGTCCATGCTGGTCGACCTCTTTTGCTCCATACGCTGCAGGGCCACAAGCAGGCCGACGATCGACTCCTTGCTGGCCTTCATACCGCGGCCAAGCCCCTGCTGAGGTATGCC
>JBAZLT010000101.1:0-6120 GCA_041650115.1 Dehalococcoidia bacterium
GGGTACTGGTCACCATCACCAAGATCGGCAAAAAGGTCGGCGTCCACGCCTACGTCCATAAATTCCGCCACACCTGCGCCATCGAGTACCTTAGGTCCGGCGGAAACCTCGCCACCCTTAAAGAGATGCTCGGCCACGAGCACATCGAGACCACCATGAAATACCTCACGGCCCTCAATTCCGACGATGTCATCAACGCACACCGTCAGTTCTCCCCCGGCGACAGGTTCCTCTAAAATAAAAAGAACGCCCCGGCAATCACTTACCGGGGCGTGTTTGGTGGGGAAAAGCTCATCAGGTTAATGCGTCGATTACGGCCTGTGTCAGTTCAGGCGACCAGGCTGTCTCCGGGTAGCCCTCCGGGTTGATCTGCCGGTCGGCCTCGTGCAGGGCCGCGGCTATCCCGTGGAAGGCCCGCCTTTCCGTGAAGACCCAGCGGTTCAGCAGATAAGGCCCCACGTACAGCTCCACGGTCAGGTATCCCTCAGGTGAACTAAGAAAATAATGCACTCTGAACATCAGTAATACTTCTCATCGACGATCAGCGGATAGCTCCAGGTCGCGCCGCGCTCCTTGTGAACGCCGAAGGTCCACTGCGTCGGAACCGTTGAATCCCCGATCACCTGCTCGGTATAAGGGTCGTCGGTCACGATCGACCCGTTCACAAACAGCTTTGTCCTCGAGCTGATGCGCAGGATATCGTCCCTGTGCCAGTGCCCGCCCAGCACATATTCAAACCCGCCGTAAGTCACATACCAGGCCCTGATCTTCCGCACCAGGGCAAACCACGGGACTCCCTGCGCACCCTTGCACTGGTCGAGGTGCGTCATAAAAAACCTGTGCCCCTGCACCTCGAACAGGTGGTACCAGCTCTGTGCGATATCAACCTTGATGCCATACGGCTCCAGCTTGGTCTTCAAAAGGTCGTACAGTATCAGGTCCCAGTTGGTCCTGTCCGGGGCGGCCTTGTCATAGCGCCCATGGTTGCCCGGCACCGCCCTGATTGTCACGGTCTTAAAATTCTGCTTGAACGACAAAAACAGCTCGGAAAGGGTGGGAAAAGCGATCTTTGTCAGCTGTGTCCGCGCCCCGCAGCTCACCCCCTCAACCTTCGCTCCCTGGTGCGGGTTCTCGCCGTGGACCATGTCGCCCACCAGCCCGATCTCCAGGTCATTCACCGGGTACATGTTCCGGTGCAGGGACGTTATCTTCATGCAGGACTGAAAAACCCTGCCGATGCGCTCCTTGAATATGTTCGTGTTGTACGAAGGTGTTATCAGCCCGACCTGGTGGTCTCCCAGTAACAGGAACTGCGTCTCGGGGTCTCCCCTTCGCCCCACCGACTTCTCAGGGTGGTACTCCTTCAGCTTCACCGGCGGCAGGTTCACCACCACCTTCTCCATCTCCGCCCCCTCGGGCGTCTCCCTCTCCACCTTGATTCCCCGCCTCAGCATCATGCTCTGGTACGTGTTGCGGTCGCCATACCCCAGCTCCCCCGCCCTCTTCTCCCTCTGCCCTATCGTGGAAGACCGGTAAAAGGCCACCTCCTTCTCCCAGGCCTTCGTTCCCTCCTTCGGGAGCACTACTTACGCCCCCAGAAGTGTATCAGCGTGCACACCGACAGGCAGATCGGTATGCACACCATTAAATCAAGCAAAGGTGTCTGCCACCAGCTCATAGTTCCCTCCTGTTGACAATACAGCAGGCCGGGATGCACTGCACCATCGATACAGTCTCCCCGCTGCGCATCGAAGTCAGCACTATTTTGTCACTGTCCTCGGCCAGGACAATCCCCACACTCACCACCCTCAAAGGCTCCATCTCGCAGGCCGCGCCCGCCGGCCCCCACACGTCCTCGCAGTGCGTGTCAAGCCATTCAATGAGCGTTATTTTCATAATGCTTCACCAGATCCTTGATCTCGTGGAATACCGGCTTCCCCAGCCGCCTCATCTCCGCCTCCTCGTTGTCCGCCCCCTTCGACTCCCCGGGGATCCTTAATAAACAGTCGCACAGCCTCAGCCAGACGAAGTCATACCTGTACCAGAACTCCGCCGGGTGCTTCCAGCGGTCATCCCAGTAATGGTTCAGATGCGGGCAAAAAGGCACAAAGCCCCTCCGCGTCAAAAGCTCGGCGGCGTCTATCGCCCTCTCCGTGTTCTTAACAGGGTCGCTCGAATACGGCCCCGCTATGAAGACCTTGGTCTCTCTCATGCACACTACTCCAGTCTCGCACAAGGCGCAGATGTACTCATCGCAGTCGCAGGGGCGCCCGCACTGCGGGCATACACAGCTCATAACCGGAACGCACGGTTGGCCGTCACCGTGTCCAAAAGCTTCCATACGTCGCCCTCGGGCAAGACGTACTCCCTGAACATCTCGTAAGGCATGTAGGCCGTGCCCTCGTATCCCCAGTCAGGCCCCCAGGAGTTAAGCACCCGCCAGCCGTTCGGGCCCCAGCCCCCTATCACATAATGGTGCCCTCCGCCCGCGGTCCTCGGATCCGGGAAGGTTGCAACCCTCATCCCCATCCACTCGTCATACCAGGTAGACCCCACGCTCAGCGGCCCGTATCTGAAGATGATCTCCTTGATCTCGGGGTCCGACTCGTTCCTCACGCGCCAGTAGCCCCCGATCTTGTAGCCCGGGTGGAACTTCGAAGGCGCCATGCACGGGAAGATCGACTTGCTCTCGTACCCCCGCACCGGCATGCCCTCTTTAAGCATGATGTCCAGCGCCACCCGCGGGTAAGTCCCCGGCAGGTGGGGGATCCCGTCCTTCTCCTTGCACCTCCTGTACAAAAGGTGCGGGTCGAAATCCGGGTAGCTCCCCAGCTCGACCAGCTCGTGGATCCGGCGGATCAAAGTGTCCCCGAAAGCCACGCACTCGCTCGTCTGCCCCTGGTCCAGCAGGGGCGGCGTCTTCACGCAGTCGAATACCTCCGGCAGCATGATCACGCGTGCCCCCCTCAAAAGGTTCTTCGCCGGCAGGTCCTTTTCGGAATAAGGGTCCTTTAGATATCCGTCCAGTCTTCTCACGGGTCTTCCACCTCGGTTAGTATTTTCTGCTCGCCGCTTATTGAGTAAATGACTATGTTATGGGCATAGCGCTGCAGCGGGTAGCAATGGTCGGTGTTGTTAATAGACTCCCACTCGGACGAGTGGCATTGTGAATCGTCGCACCAGGTCACCATGCACCTCGCGCTTAAATTCGTCTGCCAGTGCAGACACCCGCAGTCGTCCATGGTTACCTGCGTGACCGCCAGGGGGGAACATGACAGGGCCAGTAATAGCCCTGTCATTAATACAAAAAAGTGTTTCACCTTAAAAGTCGCCGGTGTCACGGATTTGCAGTGCCTTCCTCAAAGGCATCAGTACCTGGTGGAAGAGCCCTGCCGATGCCACTTTGCAGTCGACCTTGTGGTTCAGCCAGTAGGTCTGTGGCGCAGCCACCTCTGCCCAGGAGTCCGGTGCAGCCATCCCGGTCACCAGCTTGAAAGAATCAGCCGCTGTTTTCAGCGTCTTGTTCAGAAGTAGCTGCTTGAATGCCTGCGAAACCTCTGTATCGTTCCAGCGTGCCGTCAGCACCTTGATCAGCTCGGGGGCTATCGGCACCGGGTCAAGGTTGCCCGCCTCGTCCTTGCAGGATATCCCATCGGCTTCCTTTGATGCGATGATTGAGTTTATAATGTCGTCGATCTGGGACTGTGCGGTGTTACTTACAGCGTCGCCCTTCGGCTTGATCGCCCCGGCCTTGACAGCCCCCCAGTAAGCGGCTTTTGCCTTTGCCATGTAGATCCTGCTTGCCGCGGCTCTCACCGGCCAGATCACCGCCAGTATTGCGCCGGCGCAGGCCAGCACGGCTGTAATGATCTGTGAGATCAGGTCCTTCTGCCCCGGCCAGAAGATGCCCACTATCACCATCACAAGGCCTGCCAGTGTAGTGAGCAGCGTGGTCAAATTTTCCTTTGTCATGTTATCCTCCAAAAAAGAAAACCGCCCCTGTTAAGATTCCAGGGACGGCCGGTATTTCTTGAGAAATAATCACTTAAAACCGATGGTAAGCCAGTAGATTAAAATCCCGCCGATCCCCGAGCTTAACAGGGACGCCAGGGTTAATACCAGGCCATTCCTTAGTGACCAGTTGGACTCGGCCTTTTTCATGTTGGACTCCTTGACAGCCCCGTTGTGGCACTTCTGCCAGTTCTCGGCCTTGTCCAGGCGGTCGGCGTGTGTAGAGCACGGCAGCTTTGAAAGCTCCAGCTTCACGCTGTTCAACCCCGCAAACAGTTTGCCGACGTCCTCGCGCTGCTGGTCCTGTGTGTTCTGTATCGTCACCGACAGCGCCGCAAAGCCCCCTTTCAGTTCGCCGATCGTTTGTGCGAGTTCAGCTACATCCAATGACTCACCTCTTATGTGGTAATAATATATTCATACCAGTAGACGACATATTCGCCGGTCCCCGTAGCAGTAACCTTGTAATAATGTCCGGCCGGGACGACGAAAGTGACTGTTATAGGTTCGTATGTTGCTGACGCATAGGAGCTTAGTAATATCACCGTGGTCGGCGGGTTCGAAGAGTCTGAAAGGACGTTTACCTGGTATCCTGCCGCAGCCGAGGACGCTATTGTCACGGTGATGATCATGGCATAGGACTGCCCACCGTAAGTGACGTTGCAGACCCTGGTGCTGTCGCCCCCCAGTTCGGCAGATTTGGTAAACCCGTGCGCCGCCGGCGCTGCATGCACGTGGTCCCGTCTCGCAGCAACTAAAGACGTCCCGGGTGCAGCAGTACCCAGCGCCGCAGGGTTCGTGTTGTCAAACAGCGCCTTGCAGGCATAAACCGTCTCCCCATTCCCTATCCCCACCACATTCAATAGCCCCGACGCCGGCGCCGTTGCCTTTAGAAGCAATCCGTGCGCCGAGGTGGAGGCATTATATGTCGTGATATCCGTCGGGGCAGAATGGTAGGTCGACCCGTCTAGGGCATGAGAGGATAACCCTATATCCCCCCAGACGCTCCCGTTGTAATGCCTTATCACATGGTTGGTAGAGTGATAGTATACTGCCCCTTCCGTGCTGGTCCCGGCCGGATCGGACGTCCTCAGCGGCAAAATCAGTGACCCTGCCGCCGAGAAAAGCCAGATGTTGTTGTAGGCCCGTATCGTTATCGAGCTGCCCGCCTGGGCATAGTTGTCCAGCACGATGCTCGATGTTATCCCCGTGTTCCTTATTAAAAGCTGGTCGCTCGCCGTGGACGTCTCGATCGTCAGGTACCCCAGGCCCCGGATGATCTGGTTGGCATCCACCTGTAATGTGGTCTTTAGGACCCCGGCGTTAATCAGCGCCGTCGACCCGTTAGTTGTTAAAATAGTGTCTGTGTTCTGTGTGTGGCCGCCTGAAGGTATCGCCCATGCACAATCCGCCCTCAGAAAATATGATGTATTGCCTGTTCCCTTCAATAAAAGGCCGTGCTTGCTCGTCGATGCGTTCAAATCCGCGTTGTCGTCCGGCGCGGCTAAATCGTCCAGCTTTATCGAATCCGCCCCGCCCGACTGATGGCGTGAGGCGTGTGTAGTCGGCGTTACCACGTCCGAACCCCCTGTCTCATGGGTCGTGTGATGGGCATCCGGCGTTCCTCCGCTCACCACCGCCCACGTCCCATCACTCCGGTAGTATTTCGTGGTGTCGTTCTCCAGCGCCGCTACCAGCCCCCGGTCGACGGTCGATGCCGCCTGGTTGCTCCGCACTATTAAATCAGATACTTTCCTTTTCCTCGATGCCCCAAAATGTATCTCGTACTCCCAGGTTATCCCGCTGCCCTTGTACCTCATCGTGACCTCGTCGATTATGAAGCTCTCGGCGGACCACCCGTAGACCGCGTTGGTGATCTGCAGCGCCATGCCAGGCATCAGCCCGGCCTTCCAGCACACCAGCGTCCCGCCATATACGTTCGTCACTGAATCCGACAGGTAGTCGATCGTCGGCCTCAGCTTCCCGTAGGAGAATGTCGTCGACTCGTTAGGGGAATCCGACAGCCCGAAAGGCGCAGCCTCCCCGGTGCTGGCGAAATAGTGCAGCTCCCCGTCCCCGTCCCAGTAGTACTACCTGTCGTTGGCGGCC
>JBAZLT010000102.1:0-6082 GCA_041650115.1 Dehalococcoidia bacterium
GATAGCGGGATGCTGTTCCAGCGCCTGGAGCATGGGCAGATAGGCCCGGTGGTAGGAATCCTCAAAAACCCATGGAAAATTGCCGAGGGGCTGGTGATTGTGTATGGCCAGTCCAAGATAAATATGCTTCAAATATGCACCTTTGCATTCAGGCTTTGCGTGCCTTGTCTATCGATATCTTGAGCACGACTTTGTCGCCGACCTTGTCGATATCACCCGGCAGCAGGGTCCTGGTGCGCATAAATCCCGTCGAGACAACGATGCCCGTAACATTCCATTTTGCTGTATCCACCTCAACATCCTTCACTCGTCCGATGATGCGTGCACCGGAGTCGATGACCTCTTTTCCGATAATCTCCCGGGATCTCATATCATTCCTCCATGAACAACGGATGACCCGATCTATACCTGGTCCATATAAAGGTAATCGGTAATCCGGTCAAATACGTGCCTGGCCGCCATTGCACCGTAATTAGTGTCCTTCTTTTCCGGCTGGCTGCATCCGCTCAATGATACGGATTTCACTGCATTCAACAGGGCCTCCCTCTGCATGACGAGGCCTTTGTCTATCATACCGATATTCCACATGGGCTTTCTGCTGGCCCACCAGAACTGACAGCTGTGCAGCGCGCGGTCCAGTGCATTTCTGGCCAGTCCGGCATACTCGAGGCTGTCGGGATTGTCCCCCACCTCCACCGCCTTGTGCACTGCCTTGATGGTCAGGCCCAGGTGTTCCCACTGCATCCTGTGCACCGGATTGTCCTTGTCTTGCCACAGAGGGTAGTAGTTGCCCGCATCGATATCGCCGGCCGATGTGCTCCAGGACGAAGGCCTGGGGCTAATCTTCTGGCCAGCCGGGAAAAGATCGAGGAGCTGGCTGATCGTAACGATCCTTATTTCATCTGCATCCTGCGAACTATCGTACCCGAACAGTTTGCGGTGCTGTTCGGCCAGCGGTTTCTGCTCAAGCATTACAGCCTGGCTGTCCTCGGCCGGTACCAGCGTTTCATATACCTGGGACAAAAATAGCTTGTCCCAGTGCTGTATATGATGTCCGAACGTCTCGGCGTCCATGGCCGTTATCACATAGATGTCTCCCTCGCCCTGGTGCAGCTGTTTTAAGTGCTGTATAAATCCCTTGCCGTCAACATCTTTAAAGCTGATTTTGTTGCTGAGTATATCGTCACGGAAAAACACGGCCAGCGACTGTCCGCCATAATCAATACGATGAATAACGTCCATGGGCCATCCCACGGGACAGGCGATGCCGCTGACCAGTATCCACTCATGGCGTGCAGCGCTGACAGGACCGGCTATCTCCCTGGAATAGCACATCTCCGGAGGGAAGAAGCCCCTCGGCTGAAAAATTTCGCCCAGATATTGTCGGTTCGTGGTCTGATTGAGCATGATCTGCCTGGCCATCTCATCTTCCGGTATCAGGGGTAGTATGGGATGGTATTTCCCCGAGCCGCTAAACTCTATCTGACCCCTCTCAGCCAGCTTGCGCATCTCGTTCAGCACGTCGCCGTACCCGTACAGGCCGAGCATCTCGCTGAGAACGCCGTTGATATTGAATGTGGCCCTGGCTCGGGGGAATTCGTCAAATACCTCCAGAACCGGGCGGTATGACTCGTTGGCCACCTTCATCAATACAGCGGGGCTTTGAGTTGGAGGCTGATAGAAATGGAAAAGAGGCGCCCAGTAAATCATGCTTTTGCCCTCAGCATATCGCGCGCATACAGCGCAGCGCCCGTAAGCTCTGCATCCACACCCAGCCGCGGCCTGACCAGGCGTACCGACCGGGCAGGCAGCTCGATAGCATTGGCTTTCAACGACTTCCTCGTTGGCTTTAATAGCATCTCCCCCATCTTCGACACGCCGCCCCCTATGATTATCATCTGCGGATTCATCAGGTTCACCAGGTTGGCCACGCCGATGCCGAGATAGCCGGCAGATTCTTCGATGACGGCCAGGGCCAGCGGATCGCCCTTGCGGGCGGCAGCGGCGACTGTCTGTGCCTTCACATCGCTGACTTTACCCTGGACCAGTCCGGCCATAATGCTCTTCTCACCGCGGCGCAGCCGTGATTTTGCCAGCCTGGCGATTGCCGTGCCTGAAGCCATGGCCTCGAAGCACCCGCGCTTGCCGCATTTACACAGCGGTCCGCCTATCTTGATAATCATGTGCCCGATCTCGGCAGCACTGCCGTCCGTTCCCTGATACAGTTCCCCATCGATAATCATGCCCCCGCCGATGCCGGTGCTGACGGTGATATATATTATGTTATTCAGCCCCTTCCCGGCACCCAGCCTGTGCTCCGCCAGGGCAGCAGCATTGGCATCGTTCAGGACGTAAATGGTCCCACCCAGCGATTCCACCAGCCTGTCCCTGAGACGTATATTGTGCCAGTGCGGTATGTTGGGTGAATCGCCTACCAGTCCTCTATTGATATCTATTGCCCCCGCGGCCGCAATGCCGATGCATCCCACCTGTTTTCTCTTCAGCCCGGCCTTTTCAATCGCCTGGGTTATCGCCGAGCAGAGGCGATTGATTACACGGTCCGGCCCCTGGCCGCCCATCGTCAGGCAGTGTATCCTTGACAGCATTGCGCCATCGGCATCAAAAACAGCGGCAATTATCTTTGTGCCGCCGATATCCACTCCCACAACAGGCATTTTAGACCGGTCCATCTGTTTTCAACTCCATTGCCTTTTTATAAAGGGACTGATAACGCAGGGCCGATGCCTGCCAGCTGTAATCCAATTCCATTACGCGTTTTGTCGCCCTCTGCCAGGCGGTCTTATTGCCGAACGCCTCAACCGCTTTTTTAAGTGCGAAAGCCAGCGCCTTTGCCGAATATTCCGAGAAGACGAAGCCGCTGCCCTGTTTAAGATCGCCACTCAAATTATGCACCGTGTCGGCCAGCCCTCCGGTGTTGCGCACAACCGGCAGCGTCCCGTAGCGCATGGCGATCATTTGACCCAGCCCGCAGGGTTCCCACAGGGAGGGCATGAGAAATAGATCCGACCCCGCATAGACAAGGTGGGCCCTGGCATTGTCGTAGGTGATATAAGCCCTCACATGATCCGGGTACTTCGATTCAAGCTGCAGCAGTGACTCTTCGTAATACTCCTTTCCACGCCCCAGGAAAATAAACCTTGCTCCTGAAGATTTTATTACTTCCGGGATGGCGTTGATGATGATGTCCAGCCCCTTTTGCTCATCCAGCCTCGACACCATGCCGATCAGCGGAGCCTCCGGGCGCTGCTTCCAGCCGGCCGTTGTCATCAGTTTCAACCGGTTCACCGCCTTGCCGGTGGTATTTTCGCTGCTGTACGTGGCCTCTATCAACGGATCGCTTCCCGGATCGTACTCATCATATCCCACACCGTTAATGATGCCGAAAAGATTGTTCTTGCGGAACTCGATGAAAGACTGCATGCCGCAACCGTATTCGGCAGTCAGTATTTCACGCGCAAAATTCTCGCTGACCGTATTGATAATATGTGCCCAGAGTATGCCCTGAACGATAAGATTCCAGGGTAGATCGCTCAGGCCGGCCACCTGTCCCAACCAGTACTGGCCTATTCCCGAGCGATGCAGTGTGTGGTCGTCGAAATTGCCCTGGTACCTCAAATTATGTATGGTGAATACCGTACGGCAGTTAAATCCCCCTGTCCTCAGCAGAAGAGGCAGCAGGGCTGTATGCCAGTCATGGCAATGGACTATCTCGGGCTTCCAGTCCAGATAAGGCAGCGACTGGCTGACGCAATCGCAGAACACCCAGAATTTCTCGACCTCATCGCCTCCGTAAACGCCTTCGGACCTGGAGATGATGTCTGTCGATAACAGGTAGACCGGGATGCCGTCTACTGTGATCTGCTCCACCGCAACCCTTCTGTATTCCCTGAGAGAAAATACTACAAGCTCGCGAACAACGGGAACTGCTTTATAAGGGGAATAGTCCACGAAGCCGTATTTAGGCACTATCACACGGACCTGGTGCCCCATTTTAATCAACTCAGCCGGCAGAGACCTCACCACGTCCGCCAGGCCCCCCACCTTGGTCAGTGGTGCGATTTCCGAAGCTGTAAAAAGTATCTTCATGATCAAGTCTGGATATACTTTGTTAAAATAATGCGGGAGCAGCCTTATCAGACCTGGTATTTGCGATGGCCCTTGCCCTTGATCGTCTCGCCACTGGCTATGATCTTGGCAGTGAAATCGGCGGCCTCCGCCCAGGGCTCGATCTTGCAGTTTTTGCCAATGATGATATCCGCGGGGATCCTCGCCCCTTTGCCCACCAGGGTTATACCTGAATCCAGGTGTTCGGGCTCATCTTTATTGGCATTAAAATCGGTCCCCGCCCCGAGATGGCACCCACGGCTTATCCATACCTGCTTATCTATAATGCTCTTCTCAATGATGGCGCCTCGGCCGATGGTTGTGTCTTCGAAGATAATCGAGTTCTTGACCACCGCTTCCTCCTCGATAAAAACCCGCGGCGATATGATGGACTCGATAACAGTGCCATTGACTATGGCCCCATTGCAGATAAGCGCCCTGTTAACCTGCGCATGAGGACCCAGCTTGACAGGCGGATACCCCTGAGTGATGGTCCTCACCTCATTCTCCGGATTGTAAAGGTTCAGCTCGGGCAGATCCACGATCAGATCCATATTGGCCTGCCAGTAAGCTTCCACGGTGCCCACATCGCGCCAGTACCCGTGGAAGCGGAATCCGAATACCTCGTATTTGCTTATCAGATTCGGCAGGACATCGTGCCCGAAATCATAGCCCTCCTGCTTGCTGGCCATCTCCTCCAGAGCATCTACCAGCACCTTCTTGTTGAATATGTAGATGCCCATCGATGCCAGTCTGCTCTTGGTTGTCTTGGGCTTCTCCTCAAAATTTACGATCCGCTCATTATGATCGATGGTGATAATTCCGAACCTCGACGTATCCTCCGGCGCAACTTCATACACCGCCACCGTTACATCGGCATGGCGATTGCGGTGGGACGCCAGCATCTGGTCGTAACGCATGCTGTAGATGTGGTCTGCCGACAGCACCAGTATCTCGTCCACCCGCTGATCTATTATGTAGTAGAGGTTCTGATAAACGGCGTCGGCTGTCCCCTTGTACCACGTCCGCTGTGAACGACTGAGAAATGGTTGCAGCAGAACCACCCCTCCCATTTCACGGTCCATATCCCAGGACCTGCCCACGCCGACATGCCTGGCCAGCGACCGCGGATTGAACTGCGTCAATACGGCCACGTTGTAGATGCCCGAGTTGGCGCAATTGCTCAGGGTAAAATCAATGATGCGGTATTTTCCACCAAAGGGAACGGCAGGCTTGGCGCGCTCATCGGCAAGGACGCTCAGCCTCTCGCTGGCACCACCCGCCAGTATAATAGCTAGTACCCTGCGCATATTAGATATCGCAACCATACCTCGACTCAATTTTAACCAAATACCGGGTAATTGTCGATGGCTACGATTCTGCTTCTGTTAATAAAAACTTCTGCGATATTTCAAAAGATACTCAGATATGCGCTTTATGCGGGCTATTTACACAGCTCTATCACCAGCAGGTCGAGCGCCAGGTCGTCCTCGTATTTTCCTGTTTTGATGGCTATATCGGTATCCAGCAGGGCGTGAAACGCCTTGCGTAATTTGGGGATGCTGAATGACCTGGCCTGGCGCAGGGTTTTCTCCAGGGGATATCTGGGATGCAGGCCGAGGCCCTCACGGATCTCCTGCTGATTGCTGTGACTCAATTCTTTCACCCTGAGAATAATCACTAGCTGTCTCTCGATCATGGCCAATATCTGCTGCGGCGCGGTCCCGTATTTAAGCATGCGGTGCATCATAAGCTGCGCATCCTTGATTCTGCCTTCAATTACGGAATCGACCAGCGCAAAGATGCTTTCCTCCCGTGCAAAGCTGGATATCTCCCGGACATCGCTTTCGTTTATCTCGCGGTCCTCACAATAGGTCATCAACTTGTTGAGTTCGCCCGTCAGCGACCATAGATCGCCGCCGATATAGTCGGCCAGCAGGGAGACAGCGCCCGCGCT